>DASYRH010000028.1:0-7064 GCA_036004585.1 Nitrososphaera sp.
AAGTCTATAGCCGCAGCACGGGCACCAAAGGCCATCCCATTTTATGAATATTTCACATATCTGGCATCGCTTTTGGCCTGATGCGTACCTGCCAGAGCCAACTGGCTTTTGCGCTTTGTGACGGATGCATATCCCTTTACAAGTCATTTTTTTATCACCGGTAGTAACCGACTAAAGCGTCTCCGAGAGAAGACGTCAGATAGCTAGTTTCCTTACCTCCGTTAATTACACGCAATATCTATTTAAGATTTGTACAAATATTTTATTTATAAAAGCAAAGTTTTGTCAGAATTTGTATAAATAAATACGTCAGTTAATCCGATATGTGCTGACTGCATAAGGAATACCAAGAATAATTAGCCTAATTTCTGAATGTGACATAAATTTTGCAAACAAAGGCAGCCAGCTCGGTTAGAAAATCTAAAATCCGTAATTATTTCGTATTTGACCCCACCTATGGTCACAGCCAGTGTTGGATCTTCAAAAAGTTCTCGATTGGCTCCTTCTTTAACAGCTTTATTAAGGCCAGTGCCTGTGGAACAGAAAGCATCGGCTTCTTGAAGTGATTGTCAGTTGCGATCCTTGGGCAGGCAACTTGGACAAACGCATCAATTCCGCGAAACACTTGGACGCGCTCTTCGGTTATTTCGGTGAGCGCGATCAGCTGTACTTTCTTGCCGACTTTTTCAAATTCTTTCTTTAGCTCCAGTGCCCTTACGCGGGCAAACTGGCCCTCTTTGAGTCCAATGATTAATCCAAGCGTTTCTGCGTCAAGCGCTTTGTAAATTGCAAGTATAGCTCGCTTTTGCAGTCCTTGAGCAAATTCGTTGACCTGGGAATATTCCTCAAAGTAAGGATCTAGCATAAACGTCGGCATTTCAGTCGACATCGCAATGCTTGCGGCATGGAACATGCTCTGCCCGAGAAAAATGTAAGCATCGACTTGCTTTTGGACACTGTACGCTGGATAGAATTCACATCCAAAAACTTGCGCGTCACGGAGCTGGCCTTTTCCCTTGCCTATTATAACATTGTAGCCTTGATCCTCGAATATTTTCTTGACGCCTTCAACCTGGTCGAGGTGTTGGCTGTCGGTGAGAAGCGAAACCGCCCTGTACTTGCCCGAAAGTCCCTGCGCGCACTTTCTCGCAACAGCATCAAAGCTAATGTCGTCAAAGGCTCCAATCATGAACACCTTGTCTCCAAAGGTGTCCATCGCCACAGTATGTGCTATGTTGAAAAGGATGTCGGCTCCGAGCATGTCGGCTGCATGAGTGTTCAGGTCGCACGAGCCCCAACAGGTATCTCCAATAACATAAGCTTCAATTCCGAATTTTTCAGTGATGTGATCCGCGGCGTCTTGAATCTTCCCTATCAGCCCCTCGGGGCCATTCAGCGCTACGGACCTTGGCCTTCGCTCCTCGATCACCTGAAAGATTTTCTGCTCGTCAATTCTTATTGTCATAACTCACTCCTGCCAGGTTTTGTTATCCTAATCGCAAATTTGGGACATACGGCTTCGCATCCAAAGCAGTAGATGCAATCACGCTCACGCGATGGAAGCGCCTTTCTATCCTCACCGTCCCCCTGCCATTCAAAAACGTTTACCGGACAAACCTCTATGCATGCGCCATCTCCGACGCAAAGGTCAAAGTCAACGGCGACTTCCGTTCCATGGATGCCGCGGACACTCTCCGAATCACTCCAAACCTGCAAGCCTCCAGATTGAGTAGGAGTCCTGTGAGTCCGGAAATCAGCGTCAATTGGCATTATGGATTCGCTATTAGGCGCAAACTAACCAAATTTAAGCATACGCCATTTCTGAGAAGTACATTGTCTGATTGACTTATGTGCAAGAGCCATTCACGAAATATGCTGCAAGGCCAAAACGAATCCGGTACGTGGTAGATTTGCAGGAGCAATCTAGGATATGCAACAGATTAACTAGTTTGCACTTGCTTCTTGTTTTAGTTTCTGCAGTGCCTCTGCAAGTGTCGTCTTTTGCCCGTATGTCCCGCCGGTTCTAGATGCTATCGTTGAAATAATCTGTCTTTCCAAAATCGAGGCGGCCTGTCCAAAAATAGTCCGAAGGGCATTCGAAAATTCGACAGGCTTGTCGGCCACTTCGTTTCTCTTGACTCCTAGCTTTTCAAGATGAACGTAGAGAACAGCCATATTGTCGATTCCAAGTACTTTCAACACATCCTCAAGCACTGAAGAAGCGTCTATCTGACTATTCGCCAATTTTATTTTTCATACCCCGATATTATGTTGCCGCGTGGCTTGACTGCGAAATGTGTGCTCTATTTTTCTTTGAAGTTCCCATAGTTTCGAATTCGAAACCTGGTTTTCTTAGCTTTAGCAATCCATCAAGCAGGTCACGTACCTGAGCATGTGACGGGTTCCAGCCCATTAGGTGTTTGATGTTGACATTCAGCTTTTCAAGCTGCTGGTAGATAGTCTTGTCCTCAACCGTGTCAACGAGAACATCAATTTCAAAAGGCTTTTGCAATAGTTCCACTATTTGATCGAGCTCCTTTATCGATTCCATTAGTGTCTCTTTTACAAAGGCGGATGCGAAGATTATCCGTTGCTTTGGCTGTAACTTCAGAATATGCTTTGCCGCGTCCATTCCGTCCATTCTAGGCATCCTATAATCTAGAATAACGACATCGTATGGAGGAGCCAATGGGCCTTCATTCGTCCCGTTGCTTTGCGAGTTTCGCGAAACGCTCGACTTGTATTGTTGAACGCACTCCTCACCGTCTTTGGTGGAAGTAACGTCGTGCCCCTTGCTTTCAAGCGCTATTCGATAAAGCATCGAAATATTTTCCTCATCCTCTGCGATTAGTATCTTCATGCTGTCTGCTCTTCACCAATAATGGGGACAGTCCTTCTAGGTATGGTCATGTATGTAGTACGACTATACGCGAGCCAACTTTGTTTCTGAAGCATATTGCGGCATCAACTTTGCATCGCCGAGAATTATTGCTACAATGGCCAGAGTATGAGCCCAACAGCTTGTCTGCAACTAGACTACTTTTTTAAGAACATATGATGGATAGCGGTTGTCGTCAGCAGCAAGCGAAAAAAGTATTGTCGGGCCTTCGATTGACGGCTTTTGCACCCTCACGAAATGGATGCCACTCTTGTTCAGTATTTGCAGATGAACATCTGAAATGGTTTTGCACAAGGGCATAGTATCGAGACCAGTCCTGTTAACGAGGACCAGCATGTCCCCATTGTCTCTGACGACTCTGCAGAGTTCCACCAGCTTGGCTCTCCAATCGCCAGATCTTTCGCTTGTTCCCTTATCAGCAAGGCCAACGTCAAGTGCTATGACTATTTGACCGCCACCTCTCTTTGAAGACCTTAGCGAGTTATACTCATTAAGCAAGAGCCCATAATTGGAATTCTCGTCGTCGCCGAGCCCTACGACTCCGCTCTCCTTTCCTGAAACTCCGTGGGCAAGAATTCTGAAATTCTTTGTCGCATCCACCGGAATGAAAGGCTTGACCAGCCGAGAAGATTCCTTAGACGGGGTGTCTGCAGCATTTACCATTATCGCACCACTCTTGGTGGATAATGCGTTTAGTACAAAACCGGATACCATAAGGTCTAGGGCAAATTTCATTGAATCCTGATCCGATTCGATTAGAATGACACTGCCTTCCCTTATGCCTCCCAGAATATTGTCCAAGTGAATGTTACCACTTGAGAAGTAGCCACCCTTCATCCTTGGAGGCTCGTATCGGGCGGGGTCCGTGTACTCAACCATATGCAGTTTTGGAAGAATTTCAAATCGCGAGTTTTCAAGTGAATATAGCATGTCCATCCTTGGTATTGAGGTGCCCCTCATCTTGTCTATGGTCAATTTTCGTATCTTTACCGAGTCAATTGTATAATACCCCAAGGTGATTATTCCGTCTACAAGGTAGGCACTGTTCCTAGAGTACTCGTCCTCTTCTCCGACGAAAATGATGAGACTGTTGTGTGCATCAGCTATCGTTGTAATCATTCTCTCTGTCTTTGCCCTTTCGTCAAATGGAGTCTCTTTTGCAAGGGTATCCCAGCTGTCCAAAACGACGAGTGCACTGTCTCCAAGGGCCGCGTTGGTTACGATTTCTGTAAGGTTCTTCGCCCTACCAATTCTTGCATCAAAGCCCTTGAGGTCTTCTTTTCCCGACTCTTCGGCTTCAAGTACGCTCTCTTTCGAAAGCAGTCCCTTTATCCAGCTGAACTGCATTTCTAATTTTTCAAGCGAGACACGCGTTGAGACGTAATAACCCCGATAGGTGCCCCTATAGCGCTTCATTAATGTAAGTACAAACGTGGTTTTTCCTTGCCCGGGCTCACCACGTATGAGCAGGGAACATGGTGAAGTCTTCATGAAGCTATCCAGAATTCGGAAGAGCTCGCTATTGCTGGGCTCATGATCCTCCGATACTAACATTCTACATGACTGCAGCTTGCGCTTTTCGTAATTAAGTTATGGTTGTTATCGCGTAGGACTTACAATGCGGTGAGGCAAACCTACTTGCCTTGCTTGCTGAGTTCTTCGAACAAGAGATAGTTGACAACCTTGTCGATCTTTGTATTGCCGATTCCTCTCACAGTGACCATGTCTCCTACTTCTCGTCTCAATTGACTGCGAAGAGAGGAGTTTAGCTTTATCATCCCAGAATTGTTGTCAGACGGATATAGCGGAAACGCCTTTACGATCAATGGTCGTTCCTCAGCAAAAACAATAACTGCGTCTCCCGCTGAGATGTGAAGTTCCTTCATTGATCGTTTGTCGATCCGGGCTACAGTCTTTCCCTTATCTGCGATATATGCGTCCTCAACTTGCAGCTCAACTTCGCCAAGATTCATCATTGAAGAACCATCCTTTGAATTTCGCTTATTTAGACCAGAGAACATGTTTATGAAAACTCCTGACACGCATAAACGGAACAAGAGGAAAGCCAAAAGGAGTTACGAGCAGATTTTCTGCTAATGACTCTCGCCAACAGCTTTTCCGAGCAGATCCAGTTGTGCACATGTCAATTAAGGATTTCCAACTATAAATATAACGTGTAGTCGCTGCAACATAGCATCAGACACGTATTACAAGCCACAGATTCGTTGTTCGCCGAGAATCTGTGCGGCTTCATGAGATGAAATGGAGGCAGCCCGCCGGTACCACCGCAGACAGAAAGCCCCATCTCAAGCCCTGCAAGATCCACCACGTAGACGTGCTAGCATGGACATGCTGCCTTAGGATTGCTCCCTCCCGGACCTCATCCATTTCGACAGCTCGCAGTCGACATCCCCGCCTTCGCGTGGTGCGCCACTCACACCCATCCGACACGGCGTAATTTCATTTCAGCTGGGCAAGCGGGAACATCCTGCCAGCGGATTTACCCGGTGGTTACTGATCCCGGCATAAAGCCGATTTCCGATATGGGGTACGGCTGGCACCCCGATCCTCCCTGCCTCCAAATACTGCTTTGCATACTGGCTATATTTGCTTGTTGGATGCAAGGACACCGACAAGACTGCATACAGAACAGATATCACCCGTTGAGATCCTGTGGCAGAGCGCACATTTTTTTCCGGTCGCAGGGGTTCCCGTATCCCGCATGACTTTTGAAACTTTTAACATTGTGTTGTAAGCGTTGTATTTCAGGCCCGGGTGGCTAGTCTCCAAAGCATTGAAAAAGTTTCGGAGATCAGATCTAATGCTTTCGTTCATGTAAGGGCATTCCTCTGATTGGAACGGAATTTCGCGCTGAAGTGCGTAGAACGCGATTTCATATTCATAGATCTCCACAAACGGCTTTATCTTTTTCATCTTACCTCCATACTCCACCGGCTGCGGGTAAATCCACCCGATCCTTTCCGCATCCCCCGCAAGAAGATTTATCATAAATGTCTGCACTTGGTCGTCAAGATTGTGTGCAGTAGCCACAGCATCCGCCCCTACGCTCTCTGCGGCGAGATCAATTGCCCTTCGGCGGAAGGTTCCACATATTGAACATGACGACATTTTTTCCGATGGCCTTTGCACCATGGCCTCATCCATGTCTACCCCGAAGAGGCTCTTGTAGCCCAGAACCTTTGATTCTACTCCAAGCTGCGAGCAGAAATCCTTGACGATCTGTAGAGACTCGTCACGGTATCCCCTTATTCCCTCGTCTATCGTAACAGCTACTAGCTCGTTCTTGTTGTCGTGGTGTTCAAATAATTTCTTTAGAACAAGAAGAAGTGACAGGCTGTCTTTACCGCCAGAGACACCAACAGCTACAGTGTCCCCGCGCTCTATCATTGAAAACTTTGACATGGTCCGGGATGTCTTGTCTTCTATAGAGCGCAGAAAGCATTTTCTGCACAGGTACTCTCCCGAGTATGCCCTATGGAATACACTTTGACCATTTCCACATTTGGTGCAGATCATAGAGTCCTCCCTCATTGTAAGAGTTATTAATCATTCGAGTGTTAATCGTTATTAATTCTAAAGATGGTACCGTCTTTGTGGTGCTATTCCAATCAGACCTTCTTGACGACATTAATCTGCGGATTTTGGATATTCTCAGCCGAGATTCCTCAAGGCCCTTTGTGGATATTGCGAAAGAGATTGGAATATCCGACGCTACGGTGCACATGCGCGTTAAAAGGCTATTGGCGTCCGGGATAATACGACGCTTTACCATTTCGACTGACAACAGGAGGTTGGGCTACAGCCATCTTGCCTTTATGGGGATAAACATCAGGCAAGGCTGTGCTGATGAAATAGTTGAGTTTCTTTCAAAGCAGGAGGAAATCCTGGAGGTCCACGAAATTCATGGCAGGTTTGACATCCTGCTAAAGATCCGGGCAAGAAATCTTGAAGAATTAAGAGATATTATCGTGAACAAGGTGAGGCAGCTTCCCCAGATTAGTGAAGCTGAGTTAATGACTGTGCTGAGGACGACAAAGGAGGAACAATCTGTTCCACTTGCAAAAGACATCGCCGAGAGTATGGGTGCTGCCGCTACCTGACATTATTTCTGCTGCTTGTCCTTCTTTGACGACTGCCACCAGTC
>DASYRH010000029.1:0-19395 GCA_036004585.1 Nitrososphaera sp.
AGATTATGACTGCGACTCCAATTGCTTTCAACCATCCCATCTCGTACAGCGACCTGAGAGCTATGAGCCATACTATTCCACCCACGATCGCGGCAAACCAGCCGTTCCCAAAGAGAAAGTAGACTATCGAATACGCAATTGCGCCGACAATCGCAGTTACAAAAGCCCTGCCTATTCCTTCCTTTTCGCCGAACAGCTTTGTTACGACATAGATAATGATGGTCGAAATGATTAGTCCGATAACGAAAATAATTGCCGATAGTATTTCGTTAGCCATACTGCTAATCCCTTCGGGGCCTATTTAAGACCAAAGCAATCTCGATAGCTAGCGTTTCTACAGAAGAACAGGTAGAATTATCGTTAGAGAATAATTCAGAAGATCGCCATTTGTTTTAACAGTAGTGTTAATTCGATACTTGGTCCGCGTGTTGTTCAGGGACTACCGCTTCAGCCCACGTTGAGATGGGCACGGTAAACGAAAATGTAGCTCCCTTGCCACCATTCTTGTCGTTGTTTTCTGCCCAGATCTTGCCGCCGTGGGCCTCGATGACACTCTTGCATATGAATAGACCAAGGCCGGTTCCTTGCTCTGACTTTGTTGCAAATTTCGTGAATAGCCTGGGTAAAATTTCGGGGGCGATGCCTGTGCCTGTATCCCTGACGCTAACTGTTGCGTAGGTACCGTCTGAACTCTTTTCCGAGCTGATAGTTATTGCGCCCTCCGCCCTGATGAATTTGATTGCGTTGCTAATGAGATTTGAGAGCACCCCGTACAGCCGAGTCGTGTCGGCATCTATCCAGATAGGCTCCTTGGATGATTCAAACACTAAGAGGATCTTCTTGTTGTCTGGGATATAGCTCTTGGCATCAGTTAGCGCGTTCTTAATCTTTTCATTGAGGTTAATCTCGTCCTTGCGCAGCGTCAGAGAGTCACTTTCTATCCTCGATACTTCCAGTATGTCCGAAGATAGTCGCTCCAGCCTCTTTGCATTGCGTGACATCATCTCTATCTCTGGCTTTACTATCTCTATTCTATCTACTCCGTCCTTCAACTGTTCCTCCAACAGTTCTGTAATTACCAGCAGCGGTTGCACGGGCGTTCGCAGCTCATGTGCCGCCAAATTGACAAACTCTTTTTGCATTTTGCTGTGCGCCTCGAGCTGCCTGTTCTTCTCCTCTAGCTCAGATGTCCTTCTAGAAACTTTTCTGTCCAGCTCGGCGTTGCGCCTGAGCAGGAAGAAGATAAGGATAGAGACGGCAGATGCGGCAATCGTTAGCAGTACAAGTGTCTGGACCTTCTGGACGAATAGCGTGTTTTCTATCTCGGAGAATATCAGGGCCGTTGGCACTGACAGAACCACGGACATCACTTGCCCATTGCGAAACATGACTGGTTGAGCTGTGCCAAGCCGCTCCCCACCTTCTGTAAGTGTAAACAGTGCTTGCGCAGGTTTTCCAAACTTGATTACGTCCTCATACATGCGGTAAATCTGTTGATCGCCGCCCGTAAATTGCTGCACTTCTTGACCAAAAAAGTTCTTGCCTACGAACTGCTGCAGGTCCGCCGTAAGGTAATTCCCGTCTCTGTCAAGAGCTATGATGGTTTGCTCATTTAGGTTGAGCAAGTTGCCATACCGGCCAAAGAAATCTTCAGCTGGAATTTCAACCATTATCGTGCCAACGTAGCTGCCAGAGGACTGAGAAATTATTGGAACGCCTATTGCCAGACCGTGCCTTCCATCGGCGCCAACTCCAACGCCGCTCACGTACGACTCGAGGGTATTTCTCACCGTTATGACAACAGGCAGCTCTGACCTGTCTACACCAATGAATTTGCGGGACTCTCCCGTGTAGCCGTTTACCACCACATTGTCTTTGTCAAGGATGTCGATGGCGTCAACCGCGGATATCTCGGCGATTTCATCTGCGGTCTCTTTCAAAAGGGCAGTAGCAAATATGCTGCCTTGCTGCTGCTCGTCCTGAAGAAGATTATTTCTTGCCAAGAGTTCAAGGCGGAGAACAATGCCTTCAAGGTCTGAAGCGATATGATCACTGAATTCCTTTGTAGTTTTTGTCTGGATGCTCTCCTGCTGCGCGTAGAGAGTATTTCTGATATTTGTTTCGGCGATCCCTCCAAGGAAGAAATACAAGCCGAAGGTAACCCCAAAAATTGCTATTGAGAGCATTAGGGCCGAAAGGAATACCCTGTTCAAACCTTTGAAAAGAATCACAGGTGAATAGGGTAAGTGAGAACGAATAATTAAACAAGGTAGCAAGAATGTTCTAGATGTTTTTTGACTTCCAGGAGGATCCGCTCCTTGTCTCCCATCACAAAAAATAGTGTAACTTGAAATACGCCCTGGCCTCCTGCAAGCGTGATATCTCTCGTGGCGCGACGACTCTGCTTCTCTCTTTTGGGCTCTTGAGAACTTGAGACATGAAGGTTTACTCTAGCTAAAATATTCTGAAGGCCAAATCTAACTAAATTAGCTTGGAGAATTAAATGCGCAGCTCTCCAGATTTCGAGGAAAGACTGTATGCAGATGGGTAATGGTGTCCTCTAATGGCAAATGGAAGCGTGGTTGAAGTTGTCGGGCTAGCATTTAGCATGATAGCAATCAGGCTCATGATGGTGCTTGAGAATACCCAGGTAACTATTGTCGGAGCTATTGGCCAAGCCCGTGCGAAAAGGCCGAAACGAGTCGTCGCACTGGCAATGGGCGCCAAGAAAATCTTTGTGCTAAAAGTCGGAATTGTGTTCTTTGGAAGGATAAGTGCATTGATCTTTCAGGTCCAAGAGATGTACGCAGAAAAGACAGTGCAGGCTGCGGCGTCTTCCATGATGAACACAATAGTGGTTTCTAACAAAATGATAGGGCGAGCGGCATCAAGATACACCAGGCATGCGGCCAGGACAGTGAAAAAGGGCGTCACTCACCCGTACTATAGGAATCGCCATTCGCGCAGCCACCCGCATCACAAGTCGGCAGTTCGGCCGTAGCTCAGGATAGCAGTTGTCGCTGAAACGAGGCGAAAAAAGAATCAGGCTTGAAGGTCTAATAATCGCACCATGTCAGAATATTAACGGCTACGCCGAAACATTAGGCGTAACTAATGGACTTTGATCTTGGATTTATCGCGTCGTCCGTAGGATTTGGCGGAGTAGCGGGCTTTCTCATAGGGTATGCGATCAAAAAAGTTGTCAAGATTACGATGATCCTAATCGGCCTGTTCATTGCAGCCTTGGCGTATCTCGGCTATCAAGGGATAATCACTGTCAACTGGGACCGGCTGGCATCCCAAGCCTCTAATGCAACGTCAGGGATCGGAAACGCGACTGGCCAGGCTGCCGGCGCAAGCGACCAGCTGACAAACGCCCTTGTCAACTTTGGAATACCGTTCACAGGGACGTTTGCAGCGGCATTTGTTTTTGGTTTCATGAAAGGCTAGAAAAGACAAGTTAGCTTGTGACATTACTGAAGCCAATCATCTAAAATGCTGCACGCGTGTCTTGTAAATCCAACTAGCGGTATTCGTCGCCGCAATCGCCAATTTTCTCAAACAAGTCAGTTGACTTGGTGCAAACGTCCTCAAAGCTAGACAAGTCTTCTCCGTCCAGTTTGAGCTCAAAGACTCTGGCATTGTCGTCAGCATGGTTTGTGATCCCGAGCCTGGCGCCGATTATGACGCCGGCGACCGCAGGCTTGTCAAGGACATATCTGGTTGCAACATTGGCAATGCTCACGCCATGCTTTTTCGCTATCTGGTCAAGGGCTGCCAGGAGCATTTGGAAAAGGTCCCACCCTCCCCATTCGTCAATCATGCGCTTGTACTTGCGAAGGCTCTGGGTGTCAAGTGAGGACAGTGACGGCTCCTGCCGTCCCAGGAATCGCTCTGAAATCAGGCCGCCGCACACGGTACCATAGGTCAGCAGGCTCCATTTGTTGTCTGTGCAAAAGCGCGCCATCTTGACTTCCGGCCTCCTGTCAATTATGGAATATTGCACCTGGTTTGAAACTATCTTTATGCCGGTATCTTTCATTACCTGCATGCGCTCCGTGTCAAAGTTGGTAAGGCCGACGTGCCGGATTTTGCCTTCGTCCCTAAGATCGGACAGGTGCTTGAGAGCGTCGATGTAGTAGGGGTTGTTATAGTCCCACCAGTGGAACTGCACAAGATCGATCAGGGCGGTCCGCATCCGGCGCATAGAGCGCTCAATTGCTGCCTGCGTAATGCCTCTCGTTATCCTCTGCGGGTCTGGGACCCATTTTGTCAGCGCCTGAATTTTTTCCGATTCGCCTGGCGGCAGCCTCGACCTGAATTCTCCAACAAACTCTTCCGCAGGCCCGTAAATGTCTGCAAGATCCCAAGTCGTGAATCCGGCGTTGTGGTACTTTTCCATCTCCTCAACGGCCAGCTCCGGGTCAATTCTCCCGTGACCGCCAGCGACCTGCCACATGCCGGATAACACCCTGCATATGTTAAGTCCGGGAGCAAGTTCAAAGCGCTCCATCATGAACTTGCATGCCTTGACCGCAAATATTAAACAAGCAACCTACCGGAAGCCGTTTGCGTAAACCTCAGAAACAGTCAGGACTTCCACGCCCCTGCTAGCAATGTCATCAACGATCTGCTCAAAATTAGACTGGAGGTATTCGGTATCTTCGTCGGCATCAGACTCGACGACCTTGTGGAATACCAGGATGAGCCAGTCTCCTCCGGCTATTGCGTCTTGGACTCGCTGCGATACTTCCGATGGCGTTGTTGTGTTGACGACCATCATTGCTCGTAGCCTGTACGGGTCCGACGGGGGGAGTGTTTCACTAAGCCCCGCTGCAGTCCTGGCCGTGTTGAAATATTTCTGGACCAAAGACCGCAGCTCTTCGTCGTCAAACTCTCCGTAAGGGTACGCAAAGTGCTCTGAGCCCTTGTAGAGGCCGTTACCCTCCAAGAACTGCTTTGAAAGCTCTAGATCGGTTTCGATTTCTGGCCTCGCGCGCTCTGTCAGGTTAGAGTGGGTGTACGAGTGCGACGCAATGTCCCAGCCATTCAGGTCCTGCAGGTTTTTCAACTGCGCCATCGAAAGCCTGCCAGCGCCTCCAACAAGTGATCCCACCACGTAAGAAGTCGCAGGAAAATGATATTTGTCAAGCACAGGGCGGGCATGCATATAGTCTGATTCGTAGCCGTCGTCAAATGCAATGCTAACGATTCCCCGATCATTCCTCTGGATCAAAGCGATTCCGTTGAGCCACAAGGTCGCCGGCTGACCGGTGCCCCTGTCTGTAACTCTTACCTGGACACTGTCAACTCTTGAAGTGTCCGGGTTGCCCGTGGCCAGTGTCTGCGCGAGGCTCAGGGTTATCACATTCCACTTGTTGTCTTGCAGAAATGTTGCGCTTGCGCCCGCGCCGGAGATCCAGTAGTCTGTCCATGTCCTAAAGTCGTCACCCGTAACGCTTATCCTCAGTTCTCTAATGTTATCAACTCTGTCTACCTTGATCCACGCCTTTAGCACCCTGTCTGTAAAATTTAGCGCAGGCGTAATGGAATTGCGCGTAAAGACGGAGGAGCCGTCGCCTTCTGTCGTTATCCTGAGCGATTGTTCGCCAAGCGCAAAGGTCGAATTGTCGTCGAGCTGGCTCCCGGCACTGCTCTGAATGACAAAACCGTGACCCGGCTGAAAATTTGTAACTACGATGTTGCTCTTCGAACTGAGGGCAGTAGATGAGCTTTGGTATTGAAGCAAAAATGCGCTTGCAACGAGTGCTGCTACTCCAAATACCGCGGCAGAATAAAGAATAGCTTTTCTCATTGTCCTCTGCGCTTGAGGTGCGCTCTTTCCACCTGGTGGGACTCACTAGGAAGGACTATTAAAGCGAGCGCCCGCGGCTTGGTTTTACGCAGCTACTAAGAATCTGGTCAGGAAATCCTCTAGCTCGTATTCGCGGATCTTTTGGTGGGCTTCGTCGCCTGCTGCATGGGCGTCCTTGTCTGCCTCGTTCTTGAATACCGCATGGCAGTTCATGCATTGGTAGATTTTCATCGTGTTCTATCCCTTGCTTTCCCCATACGGAATTAACCTGCAGTATGTAGCGAAAGCTTCTGACACTAGGATGCTTTTATCAAGAGATAATCTATCAATCCGGCCTCAGAAGCTTGCCTCATTTTCAGAAGGGATCGGTGCAGGATGCTCTCTAGAAACGCAGGGTAGTACTCCAGAATCCTCTTCCTGATGGACGGCCTGTTCTCAACGTAGTAGCGCGTCAGCGGCTCATAGACCTCGTGCCCGATTCTTTGAAGGTTAGTTATCCCAAAGCCATTTGACAAGAGTGCGGAACTGACGTGCTCTGCGGAATAGTGCTCTGATGACCACGTGAATGACAGGATGCCAAGTTTAAAGAGCTTGGATATTCCGTGCAGAGGGTGAGAAGTCACGGGGATTGCAAGGACTAGGATTCCGCCCGGCGCAAGAACCCGCCTGCATTCTCTGATGAAATCAGCGAGGGGACGGAAATGCTGCGCTGATTCAAGAGCAACTATTCTATCTGCCGACCCGGCTGGAAAGGGCAGTATCACAGACGTAGCGTTTACGGGTGATTGAATCGATCGGATGTCGACGTCTGATGCCATTGATTCTATCAACTGCTGTCGGTTGATGTTTACGCAAACAACCTCCAGAGGGTCGTATTTTGACAACCAATACTTTGCTGGCGCGCCCAGCCCGCTGCCTAGATCGATCAGCTTCTTGGCCGAATGGAGCTCTGCCAGATCTCCGACTAGACTGCACAGCTCTTGCTGGGCCGAAACCGGGTCGCCCGCGCTGTTCCAGTAGCCAAAGTTAAGCATTTTGCCCCCGGTGGCAAGCTGCATCACAGGTGAGAGAGTATTGTAAACATCGATTACGTCAGAGGAGTTTCGCCGGAATGTCCACAGGAAGAGCTTTAGTGGGTTTACGCGGATCAAAGGCAGCTAGAGTCTGTTGAATGGCTTTGGATATAAACCAAAGATAGGTCCTCAAAAGTTGTCAAGGATGCACGTCCGCCCGGGATCAAAACTTTTTTCTTTTCCCCGAAATATTCTTCCGCTCTATTGCCAGCAGTCCTTTTCTGAGAAGCGAGACCAGAAGCATTACGTCTTTGGTTGTTGGAAGGCTTCTGGCAACGATTTTCTTTACTGCCGCTTTGAGCAACGGCTTTTTGTGGCGGTCAAAGTTGCCGGCATTTGCCAACTTTTCTACGTACTGGAGTAGCAAGGCGACATCCTCTTTGGACGCAAAGTCAATTCTTTTCTTGCTGCGCTTGGTTCGCTCGGCAGACTTGTGCCTCGTTATTTCGTAGAGCAGGACTGCGAGGGCGTGCGCCACATTCATGGTCTTGTATTTTGTCTTGGTCTCTATGCTGCACACGAGGTCGCATGCAGCCAGCTCCTTGTTGTTCATTCCTGAAGCCTCTCTCCCAAGGACAATGCAAAAGCGTTTTTGCCGGCCTTTACGCAATATTGCCGCAAGCTCATCAGCGCTGACGGATTCTCTTAGGACATTGAGCCTACTTGTTGCCCCAATCGCGGTAGTTCCGATTATGTAGTCAAATTTTTTCTTTAGCACAGCAAGAGTCACCGTCCTAGACTGGGCAAGGACGTCACTTCCATGCATTGCATATCTTTTTGCTTCCTCCGAATCAAAGCGCGGGTTGATAAAATACAGGTTCTTGAGCCCAAAGTTTTTCATTAGCCTGGCTACGTGGCCCACATTGACGTGGTACTGTGGCTCTACCATCGCAACGGCAATTGAATGCATGGAAATTGCAAAAGGCTTGTGGAATTTATGCTATTGCAGCCCGTAGAACGTTCGGATCGCGGAAACAACGGTGGCCTCTGAAACGCCGAAATAGTCAAACATTTCCTTGTGACGCAGCGGATGAGTCTGGATATTGGACTTTGCCTGCAAATAGGCTTCCGACGTTTCTTCAACGAGCCATTTTGCGTTCCTGCTCCATTCGCCAAGTTCCTGCTGCTTTTCGTTCAGTATGTTAACGAGCGTTGAAAACGCAGCAAGGATGGCCACGCGGTATTTTTGTAGCTCTAGCTTTGACGGGTTAGAATCAGCAAGAGATGGCACTAGGGAGCATATGAGGAACTGATATTCGTCGAGGTTCTTTGCCGTACTTGCGGCATCGCCAATTTCTTGTACGGATTTTCTCGCAGACTGCACATCCACGGAGACCGACCCAAAAAGCCCCGTCGTGGAGTTTACAGTCAGATATGCCGAAGTTACGCCGTCTGACGAAAGTATCCTGCGGCATGACGACGCAGATAGTTCTCTAATTATTGCGCCGAGGATTGAGGAGGGCACCCGTATCTGTCAGTTAGAGCCGTTGTAAAAAGTCTACATTTTGAAAAATCTTGAAATATCGAGTTGCCATGTCAATATTACGTGAAATCTGCAAAGCCGAAATGGCGAATTGAAGCGTATTACCTTGATAGCTGTAATTGCGACTGGGGCTGCCCCTGCCAGTTCAATGCCAAGCCTACTCATGGCCTTTGCGAGGGGATCGGTGGAATTCACGTGATAACGGGCAACTATGGCAAGGTCAAGCTCGACCGTCTAAACATGGCATATATCGGCTCGTGGCCAGGGCCGATCCACGAAGGCCATGGCAAGGCATCGTTTTACATTGACGATCGCGCAAATGACGACCAGTTCGACGCCATGTCAAAGATAATTACAGGTGACGCCGGCGGAGGTCCATTTGCTGTCTATAGGAGCGTAATGGGTTCATTTCAGGAGCCCAGAAGGGCAAAGATCACCTTTGAATCAAGGGGGCTGAACAGCAGGATCAAGATCGGCGATTTTGCGGAATCTTGGCTTGAGCCTATCAGAAACCCCGTAACAGGCGAGGTCCATCGAGCAATTATCGAGCTTCCCTCTGGGTTTGAGGCCAGCAGGATGGATCAGTCATCCACAAAGACAATCGTAGCCAACGATGGTTACCTCAACTTTCAATACGCCGGAACGTATGGGAGTTTTCAGAAAACGAAATGGAAGGGCCCCTAAGAATCACTGAGCGACAAATGCCGCGGTAAAAATGGGAATAGTGGTTAGAAGAAATTCATATTTGCATAACTTTCCATATGGGTTATTAGTAAAGCGTAACTATTAATGCAATATTCTTAGAAAAGGAAATGTTTTTATCTAATTCACGATATATTAATGCGATGATGTCTACAGCCATGGCTTGACCATGGCGCTTGGTGGAGCAAAACTGCACCTGAAAAAAACACGCGACTTTGACGGCAAAGGCTGTAACAGGTCGTAGGTGCGGGATCACCAAGCGCCTAATACCCTTCTGCGCTTTTGACTTTTTCCCGCTTCATGCATGCCCCATCAAATATTCCGGCAGGCCATCAAAACTTGTGGTGTTGATTCTAGACTACCCGGTGTTGAAAAAAAGATGGATTTTCAATCGCCGCCGCGTCAAAATTGAATTGTAGAGTCGCGCTCCGCGCGAATACATCCGGCAAGTCATGACCGCACACGACATTGAAACGATAGGCAAAGTCCGAAGGATATACGAAGAACGGGTACAGGAAAAGCCCGGCTAATCTCTCATCATGCCGCTGTCGTCCAAGTAATTGCAGCATCTCACGCAGAAGTACGCGCCCCTATACGAGTGCATAGAAGGTGCGACGCTTTCCGAGCTGCCACAGCCACCACATTTTGGCGCCAGCTTTTCGCCGTCGACTGCTGTTTGCATGTGTCCAGCAAATGCGCCAAGGATTAAAAGCTCATGGATGTAATGCAAAGATACATTTGATTAGAGCAATTATTCTAGCTGCGGGAGTCGCGGCTGCGGTTGCAATCTTTTTTGTCATGTCTCTATACGTTTTCCCATTGTCATTTCAGAATGCTTCCGTGCAACCGATGCCCGAGGCAGTCGTAACTGGAGTAACTCTTTCTTCGCAGCAGATATCGCTAGGAGGCACGCTCACGGTAACAGTAACAGGGATTAACAAAGGAGACATGGCAGACATGCAAATAGTCTCCATCGGGTTTCCGAACCTCACGGCCAGCAGCGACATCGACGTGCTGCGGCATGACTTTAGGCAGACGCCGATTGTGATAGAGAGAGGAGACGAGGTCGGCTCTGGTTATACTGGCACCAACGCCGTCTTGGCCCAGTACCCTTCAATCGAAGCGTTTAGCAGGCCGTGGGAGAAAGGAGCCACCTATACAGTCGATCTGCAGGTAGAACCGCGGGTCGATGGCAAGTTCGTCGTATTCGTAAAGTCAGTTGCATTTCCCCACACTTGGGACAGCGCCCACTACCCGCGTGAGGGTCTTGTAGATTACCAGCAGGAATTCGTAGAGTCGTATTCCATACAGGTAACAAAGAGTTAAGTACCGAAAATACGAAAATTCTGCATTGGACTATTTCTGGCAGGGTCCAGCTTCACTCGCATATGGAAGCCATGTAAAGTTCCTCCTGGGCTCGATCTTTGTTAGCTTTGGCATCCTGCTTGCTGCAGGCGGCGGCAGCTGGGACATTACCAACCACCTGCTTAACAGGCCGGAGACCTTTTTTGCACCTCCCCATGCAATTCTTTATTCCGGTGTGGCAAGCGCGGTTGCAGGGGCAGTCCTACTTGTGGTCTCCTCAAAAACTGTCGGAAAAATAGTCTGGCCTGTAAAGTTGTCTATTGCAGGCGTCGCCCTGTTAGTGTCCGCGGGGCCCGTTGATTTCGCATGGCATTTGGCATTTGGCCTTGACGGGCTCCTTAGCCCTCCTCATTTCGTTCTCGTCAGCGGGATGGTGGTGAGCAGTCTTGGGGGCCTGGCTGGCATGGCATACTACAAGAGAATGTCGTTGCGCGCTGATGAAAGATTCCATCTCCATCCCGCGTTTATCGTACTAGGAATCCTGCCACTATGGCTCTCGCTCTCTGGCGTCGTGGACATGTTCACACTCCCGTTCTCTGGGACAAAGTTTTTCGATTTTAATCCTGATCCGACCATGGCAGTCGCGCTTGCATCAACCGGCTTTCCGTTTGTAATCGCGGCATGCCTTTGCGGCGCATCTGCTCTTTCGGGAAGGCGGTTTGGGGCCCTGTCATTGGCTGGAGCCGCGTTTGTAGTCACGGGCGCGCTCACGTCAATCGTGCCTGCCGATGCGCTGCACATTACGCTACCGTTTTACGTGCTCAGCATGATCCCAATAATAGCCGCCGATGCGATAATGTCGTACCGGTTCTGGCGGCCGTTTGCAATCCCTGTATATGTTGCCGGCGCTGTTCTGGGATTGACGTTCTTCATGTTGTACTTTCCGCTCATCACTCACACCTACAACGAATTCATTTTTCAGGACAGGATTGTGTGGCCTAGCGTTACTGCCGAGATCTATTTCGGCATGATGCAGACGCTCTATCCGCTGCTGATTGCTCCAGCCGCTGCTCTAGGCGCAGTCGGGGCCATTGCAGCAAACAAGCTGGTCTCACAGAGGAGAATTCTATAAGAATCTGCTCGTACTATTTCGTAGTAAAACTCTCCAGACTCTTTTAATAATGTAATACCGTCAGTATGGAAGAAATGGCTTCTGTTCTGGAAATTTGTAACATAAATTCTTCCCAGAGCTTACCGCGCCAGTTTCTCATATGCGACTACTGCTTTTGGGCGGCTTCTGCGATAGGCATCCGAAGGCGTGAGGTTGTCTCTTGTCCTGCATGCGATCAGCCGTTGTCGAAAATACCGCTAGGCGAAACCGAGTCCTTTACGTTTAGTTGTGAAAAAAATCGTGGCGTGGAACTGGCGTTTTCATCACGACGCTAGCGTAGTGTAAATTGTAGTTGTTGTTTCTATCGTTGCGGGCGAACAAATGTTGCAGTAGCCACTGTCAAATGCGTAGCCACAGTTTGCTTCGACGCAGCTGTAAAGAACTCCGCACCGCTTGCACTGGTGCATGCACAATGCATGTTCCAACACCAGCTCCTGTCCATAATCGCTTTTAACCGGATTGCGATTATCTTACAGAATTTGGAAAGGATAAATGCTCGCCTGTTAGTCCAGAGCTAGATTTGATGCAGGATACACCCTATCGGGTAGTAGAGCGGAACGGATGCTCCGCAACATTCTACTTGAGGGAATGCATAGCCGGCATGGAAGAAAACGTCAAGGAAGGCTCGGTAGATGTTGTGGTCACCTCACCTCCTTACAACATCGGTGTTAGGTATAGTTCCTACAACGATTCGATGCCACGTTCAAAGTACCTGGAATGGATTGAGCAAGTTGGGATAGCGGCGAAGAGCGCGCTTGCAGAGGACGGATCCTTTTTTCTAAACGTCGGCAACAAGCCAAGAGACCAGTGGATAGCGTGGGATGTTGCCGCAGTTCTAAGGAAGCATTTTGTGCTGCAAAACGTCATGCACTGGGTAAAGTCCATCGCGATAAACAAGTCTGACGTTGGCAACTACCCCAATATTTCCGGCGACATCGCAGTCGGCCACTTCAAACCCATAGTAAGCAACAGGTTCCTCAACGACTGCCACGAATACATTTTCCATTTCACAAAAACAGGCGATGTGCACCTGGACAAGCTCGCCATCGGAATACCGTACCAGGACAAGTCAAACATTGGCAGGTGGAAGTCGGCCAAGGCCGATCTGCGAGACAGAGGCAACACGTGGTTCATACCGTACGAAACCATAAAGAGCAAGAGCGACCGTCCCCACCCGGCAACGTTTCCAGAAAAACTGCCCGAGATGTGCATCAAGTTGCACGGAAGCGCAAAGCTGGTGATGGACCCCTTTGCCGGGATTGGGTCGACAGCCGCAGCGGCTATTAGTCTTGGTAGTTCATTCGTTGGATTTGAGATCGACAAGGACTACACTGAAACAGCGATCTCTAGATTGCAGCGCGGCTAGTTTTTCGTCGCAGATATTATCATTACCGGATTTCGGGCAAGCATCATCGTGCCCGTCGTGACCTTGCGCGCCTTGGCAATGGTAACCTGGGTAATGTCAACCTCGGCAAGTTTTAGCTCGCCGACTGTGGTAAGCGCCTGATAGATCGTCTCGATAAGGATCGTGTCAATTACGATCCTTCCCCCCTTCTTTAGCCGATCCACAGCAAGCTGGATTACCTGCTTTGCGTCGCCCCAGGTCCCACCGACAATGACCGCATCGACCTGTGGAAGGCTAGGCAGCACCTCCTGCGCGTTGCCTAGGATCACTTGTGCCTTTGCGCCAAACTTTCCAAGGTTCTTTTTGGTTAGCTCTACCGCGTTTGCGTCAAAGTCAATCGCATAGACGGTTCCCCTGGTCTGCAGATAGAGTTCGACTGTGATGCTGCCACTCCCGCAGCCGACGTCAATCGCTGAGTGACCTTCCTTGAGCCTAAGCTTGCTTACTGCTATTGCGCGGATATCCTCCTTTGTTATTGGCACCTCTTCGGTCCGCTCGAAAAGCTCGTCAGGAATTCCTGGAGTGCGATAGTCCCAAAGCAATCTGTGCTTCTAGCAAAAGCCGGCTATTTAACGAGAATGGACTGGTGCAGCGCAGTGTAGACGATTATCATGAACGTCAGGAGCAGGAAAATGAAAGGTATGATTCCGTCAAGGGCAACTTTTCTGCGCTTTTCCTTTGGGACGTTCTTTGCAATTGACTTGCCCACTCCAAACGAAATAATGTAAAAGACAATTGCGATCAGGATTGCGATTCCAATAGAAGTGTTCTGGTCATATTCTGTCTGGATAACGGCGCCGGCCACAATGCCAGCGACAATGCCAGATATTGCCCGTATGTAGTAAACCCGGTCGAATATGTCCAAAGTGCCTTTTCTGGGTTAAAAGCGAGCTGGTAAAAATCGTTGCGGCGATGTGATTAATATGCGCGGGATTTCACTCTACGCAGGATGGAGCTCTCCGGCATTGAGTTGAGGTATCTTGTCAATGAGATAGCGAGCAGGGCTACCGGAGGGTATTATGTCAGCGGGGTTAACGCCATCACCAAGAGCTCGCTATTGCTGAGGATGCACCATCCAGTCCAAGAGGACATCATGCTTGTGCTCTCTACCCGGGGGATGTGGATAACAAAGCTCAAGTTCAAGCCAGTGGAGGAGAACAATATCGAGGCATACGCCCAGGCGCACCTTGAGCGATGCAAGCTGGAATCAGCCGAGCAGGCTGGCAGCGAGCGAATAGTGTCTCTAAAATTCAGGCGCCCAGCCGACGGCACCGCAAAGGTAGTCGTGTGCGAATTTTTTGGAGAGGGCAACATCGTAATTTGCGACGAGGCAATGCAGATACTTGCGATACTAAATCCGATTGAAGTAAGGCACAGGACTCTCAAGGTCGGCCTGCGATATGCATACCCTCCCACCAGAGGCCTTGATGTTTTCCAAATTACCCTTGAGCAGCTGGTGGCGCTTAGAAACGAAGCGGCAAAGATAGACGCGCTCCGCTGGATTGGTAGGGGCATTTCCATGCCAAAAAAGTTTGTCGAAGAAGTGGCGAAGAGGGCTGGGATCGATTCTGCAAAGCAGGCCAGCCAATTATCAGACGAGGAGGTTGGAAAGATCTATTCCACGATCAAAAGCATGGTAGGCGACGTGAGCACCGGCAGGAATCACCAGCCCATAATTATCATGCAAGCAAGCAAGCCGGTTGAAGCGCTGCCCTTGGTTACCAGTGAAGCTGAAAAGCTTGAGGTAAAACGGGTCGGGTCATACATGGACGCGGTTGACGAAGTGCTCAGCGCGGAAATTCTAGACGTTGGCCGCAGCAGCAGGACTATCGAGCTTGACAGGCAGATTGCGGTTCTTGAACATGACTTGGAAGAGCAGAACAAGGCCAAGGAGGCAGTGATGCAAAAGTCAGCCGCAATACGCAAGCTGGCAGGGGATCTCATGGCGCTTTCGTACCAGGGTACGGAAGAGCCTGAACTTGACGCGGTAATGTCTCAGAATTCTGCGGCGATTGTGAAAGACAAGGGCGTGAGCTACATTGAGGTATCAGGCGAACGAGTGGAAATGCAGCAGAACCTGGCCAAGGCAAGCTCGATGCTATTTCGCAGGGCAAAGGAAATGGAGCGGGGCAACGCATCGATTGAAGAGGCGCGGGCAAAGCTCGTGGCCCAGATTGAAAAACTTCGCAGCCAGACTGCTGCCATCCACAAAAAAGTTGTGGTAAAGGAGCAGACCTCAAAAGAATGGTTCGAGCGTTATAGATGGTTTGTTACAAGCGACGGCCTGCTGGCAATTGGCGGGCGCGACGCGTCTTCAAATTCTGCCCTGATAAGGAAGCACTTGACAGAGCATGACATTGTATTCCATGCAGAGGTCCACGGCTCGCCGTTTTTCATTATAAAAAATTCAGCAGGTGCTGCCCTGGACGGACAAATTGAAAACAGCCTGAGCCAGGTTGCCCAGGCTACAGTGGCGTTCAGCAGGGCATGGAAGGACGGGTTGTCAAGCGCTGACGCCTACTGGGTGCTTCCAGAGCAGATAAAGAAAGGCGCACCTACGGGGCAGTTTTTGCCAAAGGGCTCGTTTGTCATCGAGGGCAAGCGGAACTACCTCAAGGGAGTCGAGATCAGGCTCGCGATAGGAGTGGCGCAGATGGGGGGCAAGGAGACTTTGGTCTGCGGCCCGGAGGACGCGATAAAGAAACACTCGCTTTTTTACGCTGTCCTGCAGCAGGGCGGAATGGACCCGATGACTGCCGCCAAGAAGGTAAAGTCAGAGATGGTAAAAGCTGCCGGCGAAGGAGATATGGCTGAATCGCTAAAGCGAATAAGCCTTGATGACTTTGTCAGGACCCTTCCAACCGGCCAGTCAAGAATCTCCTTTACTGCAAAGGGCCAGCATGAGAACGAGTTAATTCCTCCGGCAGAAGGGCCGCACGCAAAGTAATTTAAACCGAGTAACCGAATGATTTTTTGTGGTAAAGAAGCCAGTCAGAGAACATGCCGAAGCACACATGACGACCAGAGTGCTCGTAAGGGACATCATGAACAGCCCGGTGGTTACGGCGTCACCAGATGACTCTGTCCTGAGCATTGCAAGAAAAATGAAGGAAGATAAAATAGGTAGCATCATCATCATGGATAACAGCAAACCTGTTGGCATTGTGACTGACTGGGACATCGTTTCTATCGGGGTTGTCAAGGACGTCAAGCCGGGCGGAATAAAGGCAGGCGAAGTTATGAAAGATATCCACACTATCGAAAGCCAGGAGGGGATCACAGAAGCCGCAAGAATGCTTCGAAAGCATAGCATCAAGCGCCTCGGGGTCGTCTACAAGAACAGGCTTGTCGGGATAATTTCTTCTTCGGACGTAATCGCGGTAACGCCGGAGCTAGTAGATGTCGTATCTGAAAAGGCAGCCATCATTAGAGGCGAGCTGGGAATTACAAGGCCCGCCGGCAAGGTGTCGGGATACTGCGATGAATGCGGCGAATGGTCGGACTTTTTGCAGTACGACGAAGGCACATTTAACTGCGAAGTCTGCAGGGGCGAATCGACTGCCTCAGAAGCAGAATGAAATAAAATTTGTGGCAGACTCGATGCTCGGAAGCGTCGCGCGCAAGCTCCGGATATTTGGCTTTGATACACTCTATCTGGTGCACGTCGAAGACAGCGAAGTTCTAAAGATAGGAGTCGATCAAGACAGGGTAATCCTGACAGCGGACAAGGAATTTTTCAAAAGGATAGTCAAGGCCAAGGCTAAGGGAGTCCTTGTTGGTGGGTCTGATGAGCTTGAAGACCTAGTGCACATTTTAGAAAAGAATGGCATAAGGTCTGTTGACAGGACAGAATCCAGGTGTTCAATGTGTAATGGCAAACTCGCGGATGTCAGTCCGAACGATGTGCAAGAATCGCTACCTGAAAAAATTGCTTCAAATCATAAAGAGTTTTTCAGGTGCGCCAGCTGCGGCAAGATCTACTGGGAAGGAAGTCATACAAAGCGCATCAGGTTGCTGGCGGAAAATCTCAAGTCCCGTCTGAAATCAGCCTCGGTGGCGCATTCTTTGGCGATTTATTGACTCATTCCCGATGGTGATAAAGCTTTGCGGTGGTTTGATTTAGTCAAGACTAATGGGGCATTATGGTTAAAGTATCCAATTCTGCGGAAATAATGAGCTAGATCGATAAATATTACTTAAGATTGGCATAGAACATAGGCATAGAGAATGTCTACCCATGATCGCGTAAATTCGATTGGAGCGCTCGTAGTTGCGGCTGTTCTGGTTTTTGCGACAACAGGACAGTATGCATTTGGAGATAACGTAGTAAACGACGTACAAACTACTGGAGTAGGTCAAAATGATACGTTCACGGAGGGCGATTCAACAATAATAAATTACAAGATCGTAGCGACAAGTGGACCTGGAGGTGAGCCTTCGGGTTGTAACGTAGATGCTACCCATTCCGCGACAGTAACAATTAATGTCGTTTCTGGTGTTACTGCATCGCCTAGTTCGCTAATATTTACTTCATGTGGAGTTAATCAAGCTGTTACATTTAGCGCGCCGAACGATGGAACTTTCATAATACCTGAAGTTTCAGCAAGTGGAGGTAAAACAGGTAGCACATATAACACTAACCCAACTGACTTTACCCTCTATGTTCTAGAGGAACCAGTTACCAATACTCCTCCCGAATTGACCGTACCTTCTGATATGATTGAAGAAGCTACTGGGCCATCTGGTGCCGCGGTGGCGTACGTGGTCACAGCGACTGATGCAGAGGATAATCCTGATCCAACACCATCATGCTTACCAACTTCAGGCAGTACATTCCCGCTGGGAACAACAACAGTGAATTGCTCTGTCACTGACAGTGGTGGATTAGGCGATGGCGATTCATTCACAGTTACTGTGGAAGATACAACCGCGCCAACATTGACTTTGTCAGCTGACATCACGGAGGAGGCAACTGGGCCAAGTGGAGCTACAGTTGCATTCAGTGCGACAGCTGCGGATTTGGTTGATGGCGATGTGTCGGTGGATTGTACACCGGTTTCAGGTTCTGTATTTTCGTTGGGAACTACTCTAGTAAGCTGTTCGGCATCTGATGTCGCCGGCAATGATGCACAGGGTATGTTCAATGTTATCGTTCAAGACACGACAGCTCCAACTCTCGCTCTTCCAGCAGATATGACAGAAGAAGCGACGGGCCCAGGTGGAGCAGCGGTTGCCTTCTCTGCATCAGCCTCTGACTTAGTTGACGGAACCGTGCCAGTCGATTGCACACCAGCTTCTGGCTCGACCTTCTCATTAGGAAGTACAACAGTCAACTGCTCGGCAGAAGATGCGGCAGGTAACAGCGCGGGTGGTTCATTCTCCGTCACAGTCCAGGATACAACACCACCTGAATTGACACTATCCGGGGATATTACTGAGGAAGCAACCGGTCCAAGTGGAGCGGTTGTGAACTTCGTAACTTCTGCAACAGACATTGTAGACGGCCCAGTTTCAGTTGATTGCAATCCGATATCAGGCACTACATTTTCGCTCGGAACAACTGTAGTCGAATGTTCGGCAACTGATGCAGCAGGTAATACTGCAGAAGGATCTTTCAGCGTGACAGTTGAAGATACCACTCCGCCTTCATTGGACTTGCCAAGCGGTATCACAATGCCTGCAGGTGGCATCTCGGGCGCAATCGTAACTTATTCAGCTTCAGCAACGGACCTGGTTGATGGCACCGTGCCCGTCGAGTGCGTGCCAGCATCTGGATCGAATTTCCCAATTGGCGCAACTACCGTAAACTGCAGTGCTGAGGATAACGCAGGCAACATCGCAGAAGGATCATTTGCTGTGTCAATCACCATTCAAAAGAAAGGGTTCTACCAACCGGTGGATATGAACAGTTATGTCAACACGGTAAAGGCAGGATCAACAGTTCCGCTAAAGTTTGAAGTATTCGGTGACATGACAGTACCGTCGACAGAAATCAGTGATGTCTCTATCGTCAAGACACTGAAACAAAAACTGACATCATGCGATCCAAGTGCTCCAACAGATGAAGTTGAGACTACGGCTACTGGCGGAACAATGCTAAGATACGATGCGACAGCGGGACAGTTCATCTACAACTGGAAGACCCCACTGCAGAAAGGATGCTACACAGTGACAATGACGTTCCTAGACGACAGCACGATACAGGCTCTGTTTAAGCTAAAGTAAACGAGGCCTAGGGTAGACGGCCCTCCCTTTTCTTTTATCAGCAGCCCACTGTACTGAACTAAATTGCGTCACTTGAGTTGTTCAGCGCTGCGAATGGCATTTAGGGCATCGTCATAGCCAACTATAAATCATTACAGCTCGTCATAACGCTATTGGCCCCAACGATTCAGAGAGACAAGAAGGTCAGAGAAAAGCTGAAGCAATTAAAGATACATC
>DASYRH010000030.1:0-92542 GCA_036004585.1 Nitrososphaera sp.
AAACGACGATAAGTGCAATTCCTGAAGCAAGCCCTACTATCACGGGCATGCTTACCGTACTGGTCATGATGAAACTTGGTGGACCTTATCTAATGAATTTTTGTCCAAACGGCAGAAACCAAATAAAAAGAAAAAGTGGGGCGTCTAGCCAGATCCGCATCCGCTAAAGCCGCACTCGATACAGACATTGCAGCCCTCTGTGATAATCAGCCTAGCATTGCAGGTGGGACACAGGTCCTCTTCTGTGTCCATCTTGACCTGTGCTGGCTGTGGTGCAGGCTTTTTGATTTCGGTTGCAGCCGATGGCTTTGGTGCTTCCGGCCTGATTACGACTTCCTCTTCTATTCCAGATTCACGGAATATCTTTTGCATTTGCTCAGACACATAGACCTCTGCAACGTTGTTCTGCACGTAATCTGCTACGTACCTACTTGGCTTGACTGCAAACGCCTTTTCGCCGGTATTCTTGCCGGTGATGTGCAGAACCTGCTCGTGCCTTGATCCATCCCTGTATACTGTTACTCCCTTTAGACCGAACTCGTGAGAAAGCAGGTATGAGCACTTTACATCTTCCGCAGTAACGTCGCCGGGCATGTTGATTGTCTTGGCAATTGCGTTGCTGATCCATTTTTGCCATATGCCTTGTGCCATTACGTGGTCTGTCCAGTGGACGTCGATTGCTGTCACAAATATCCGCTGCATCCATTCTGGAATTTCTGGCAGTCCGCGCACAGAGCCATAGTTGTTTGCAATCCTGGTCAGTATTTCGTCAGAGTACAAACCATTTTCTTTGAGCACATTTTCAAAGACTTTGTCAGTGTAGAAGAACCGGCCAACTGTCACGCGTTTTTCATAGACCAGTGCAAACACTGGCTCAACTCCGTTAGCTGTATCGGCTATCATGGAAAGTGTGCCAGTTGGAGCAATCGTTGAAGTCCACGAATTGCGGATGCCGGTTTTCTTGATCTTCTCAACAAGAGTGTCCCAATCATAGGTGTGAGTTTCCTTTGGAAGCTCGTAATAGCCGGCGACTGGAATTCTGCCTTTGACAAAGTCTGTGTCTTTGAACAGAGGGAATGGACCTCGGGATTTTGCGAGTGCAACACTTTCGTCCATGCTCAGGTATGATACCGCCTCTGCAAGCTTGTTCATGAATTCGTATCCGTCTCTAGAGTTATATGGGATCTGGAGCAGGAAGAGAAGATCTGCGATGCCCATTATTCCAAGGCCGATTCTTCTTGTTTCCTTGGTGGCTACTCTGATTTCTTCCACGGGATACTTGTTCATGTCGATAATGTTGTCAAGGAACTTTGTAGACAGCCTGATTGCCTGCTCGTAGCGCTGCCAATCAAACTCGAACTTTCCATCAACCTTGCGTTTCACAAAGTTTGCCAGGTTGATAGAGCCCAAGTTGCATGACTCGTACGGATAAAGACTTTGTTCCCCGCAAGGATTGGTGGCGCGCAGTGGACCGTGCCTTGCGTTTACGAGCGGGTTGTACTTGTTGATGTTGTCAAAAAATATCAATCCAGGCTCGGCGCTTTTCCATGCGCTAAGCGCAATCAGATCGATGAGCTGCTGCGAGTCGATCTGTCTAACCGGGTCGCGAGTGCGCGGACTTCGTAAGTTGTATTTGTGGTTTCCTTCCTTGTTCACCAAGGCCTGCCAGAAATCTTCCCAGATGCCGACGCTCACGTTAAAGTTCTCAAAGACTCCGGGCTTTGTCTTGGCGGTCACGAATTTTTCAACATCAGGGTGCCAGGCTTCGAGTATACCCATGTTCGCACCTCTACGCTTGCCTCCCTGCTTAACGACATCAGTGATAGTGTCGATTATTCGCATGAAGGAAGTCGGTCCTGATGCGACACCAGAAGTTGATGCGACAATGTCGCCTTCTGGCCTGAGGTCAGAGTAGTTGATGCCGACTCCGCCCCCAGACTTGAATATCATGGCTGCATCCGTCGATGCCTTCATGATGCCTGCCATGTCGTCGGGCATGTCAAGCACAAAGCAAGCGGAAAGCTGGCCAAGGCGTGCTCCTGCGTTCATTAGCGTTGGCGTGTTTGGAAGGAAATCTCTAGAGACCATGAGGCTATAGTACTCCCATATTCTCTGTTCATAGTGGTTCATCTTGCCCTCTGCAATCAGCCTGAGAAGCTCCTTAAAGCTGATTTTCATCTGCCCGTGCTGAGCACAGTGGATATAGTGTCTTATGAGCGCCTCAAAGTGGTATTTGTTAAGATAATAGCCGCCTACGTGCAACTTGCCGCCAAAATCGTCTAGTTTTGTATAATATTTCTCTGCTTCTTCGATGCTCTGCGTGTGCCCGCCTGCAACGTTGAACACCGCTTGGTCATGCAACACATCTGCCATTGCCACGAGCGTCGCAACGCGCTCAAACATCTGTTTGGGACCTTCAATGATTTCGTTGTTGTCGTCCCGAAGCAAATAGCGCGCAGCAAGGACTCTTAACGAATTAATGTCAAGTGCCTTATCTACCTCGTCGAGATCCTTCTTGCTCAAGATCTTCATCTTTTCGTCGCGAACCTTGCGCCTCTCGTGTCTGTAGAGTATGTACGCTTTTGCTGTTTCTGACAGGCCGTCCTCTATGAGTATCGACTCGACCATGTCCTGTACGTCTTCAACGCTGGGAACCGCTGCTTTCGCAGGGTCGTACCCTTGCGTCAGAGTCTTTTGAACGACTCTTGATGCAAGTCTTTCAGCAAGCGGGTAATCTGGCTTGCCTGTTGCAACGAGCGCTTTGTATATTGCATTTGAAATCTTGGATTGTTCGAAATTAACAATACGGCCGTCGCGTTTTCTGATCTTTGAAATCAGCGATTCTTTCGAATCATTAAATTCTGTAACTCCCGCCATCCCGCCTTTTACAGAAAGCTACTTCTACTTATACATTTAATACAAAATCTTGGATGCAAATTAGTAATGAAATTATACCATGAAAAGTGGCATGCGTAGTCTGTGAATGATCAATGTAATATTTCTATAAAATAAAAAGAATTTTTTGCGGAACTGATATACGCGCTGATCGCCGCGCCTGCCAGGCTTCATCATGATTTTGAAAACAAAAGATGATGCGGCGGGAAAAGCAGCTAGGAATACACTTGCAGCTTGTGTGGCGACTTGCAAGCTTCGCACCTTTCTGAAACTGCTTTTGATTTGTGTCCGCATGTTGTGCAAATGCCTAGGGCAATTCTTGGGCGGAAGAACGGAAGCTCTGTCGCTGCTTCAAGCGCACGACTCACTTCTGCTTGCGCCAAATCAGTAATGTCGACTGAAGTTGCGAGGCCTCCGTTGACGAGCCTATCAATTGCGATGCACTCCTGAACCACTGTTCCGTCTGAAAGGATCGTTTTACCATTTAATGTCATTCCCTGGGTATAACTGGTAGCATTCTGCGATTGAAGGAGGGAAACCTTGCCATATTTTTCCGAATCCAGGCTAGCGAAGCGCAATCCACTTCCGTCTGCGATCATGGAAATTCCTGCGCTAGAATCTTCGCCAAGTTGCCTGCCTTGCATCGCAACTACGTCGGCAGAAGTCTTTAGCACCTTTTGCATTATTTCTGCGCCGCTCGGCCCTTCGTGCCCAAGTATATTGTAAACTGACTCTTTGGTGCCAATTAGGTTGATAACGATATTCGAACCTCCCCTTTGCATCGACTGTGAGCCGCTAGTGATTGCCGGTGTCAGACCTCGCTTTATGTTATCGATTATTGTCTTTTTACGCATCGACATTGCCGCAAGCGACGGCTTGATCATCAGCGCTAACTTTGCGCGGAAATAGGTCTCGTCCTTGTTTGATTCATACGCAAGGCGCGGAAGGTTGATCGAAAGAGCATGAAGTGCTACCGTAGCAGTTGCCGAACCTTTGCCCGCAGATTCTGATTTGCAAATGCCGTTATTTGCCCGAAGCTGCCCGTTATTTATTGAAATGATGCCTCCGCCTCTAACTGCAGCTGCGACGTGGTCTAGGCTTTCTCTTATTGCCGACTTGCCAGAATTTGTAAGAGCCAGGCCGATTCGTGGAACAGGAGTAGCATCAACATATTTTCTATACCCATCTAGTAGCGCATTTAGATGCTTTGGATCAATTCCATCGGTCGGAACTGCAATTGTGGTTGCGGGCAATTCTAGTGTGAAAGATGGCGCAGCGGACGACGCAACAAGTGCTCGCGCAAACCGCGATGTAAGTTCTTCAGGATCCTTTGCGTTCTTTAAAAGTGCAGGAATGATTCCTTCAAGTACTATTTCGGATGAAGCTTCCCTGCTGAGCAGAGAGATTATCAGCGGTAGTGCGGATGTTGCATCGTCGACTGTCTTTATAGCCGGCAGCCTTGCTACGTTCAAAAATTGTCCTCGAAGATCAAGTCCCTGCTCAAGCTCTGCTAGATCAAGAAACACCGTATCCGGCACAAGTCCCCAAACTGGGGTTGAAACAATGTTAATCTCGCCCGCCAGGTGCATGTCAGCAATGTCTTTTGGCATGGTATTGAAGACGAGATATTCAGAGAATACAGAGCCGGCGGTCCTGGACATGACGCCCTCAATGCCATTTCTCAAGGCTTCTTCACTTGAGAGGAGCTCCACGATGTCGGAGGAAGGAAGCCCGAGCCGTGCAAGCTTGTTCCTGTATTCCTCGTGGCCATGCTCTATGAGGACGGAATTGACAGTCTCTCGGATAAGCGACGACGTGAGATAGGATGTCTGGAACTTGTAGATCTTGTTCTCAACCTCCTCTGTAATCTTGGTGGCCTGCTCAAGAGGAAGATTTGCCTCCCTGACAAGGGACTGGATAATCTTGTGAGAGTTGAATTCTTCGATGGTGTGCCTGCTTGTACGCACATACATCTTGCCGCTCTCAATAATCGAGCGCTCTTCAATCTGGCGGGCAAGGCTCAGCACCAGCTTGCCGAGATTGGTGATGGTATAACGCCGCTCCGCCTTGTTTAGAGCGACTAGCAGCTGGCGCAAGAGCTTTCTCAGGTGGTATGCGAACTTGCCCGACTCTTTCTTGGACTTGAACCCAGCAAGGGCCTTGAGCTCAGAATAAGTGAGCGGCCCCTTGGTATTGAGTATTCGCAAGATGTCGATCCTATTAGGGCTGGCCATAACGGAAAAAATCATTCTTACGCGCTTTGACGCGGATTCCAGAACTCCGCCCTTTCTGGGATCCTTTTGATAATCAAGACTCACCTGTTCCATCGCCCCCCGATAATAAGGTAAATGATTAAAACTACTTTGTAAAATATCTTTCACTAAAAGTACGATGTACCCTACTCGGGCGCTGACCTTTTAGTCAACTATTTCTTAACTTTAGACGAGCACGCCCTGTTCTTGTTCCTGCCTCGCCGCCGGAGAGGCAGAGGGGACTTCCGCTGGAACTTCCGGTAGTTTCGCCTTGGCCTCGCTCTCAAGAGCCCCTTCGATCTCGTTGAGGATAAGGAGTGCGTCTGCATCCATTGGAGTTGAAATCCTGGCCTCCGACCTGATGTTTGCATTCAAGAGTACGTCAGTCGTCATGCTGGAAACATCAGAGAAGACCTGATTTGCGGCTGGGATGGCCTTTGCAATCTCGGACTGGATGCCCCTTATCATCTCGATCGTCGGGTCAATTGTGTCGAGTATTGTGGCAAACTCATTTATCGTGCTGAACCGTATCACGATCGCCTCAAGCGCGAGGCTCGTGTGCTGCGTTGTCCTGCGGATCCGCTTCACGTTTGAGAGTTCTGATGCAATTATCTTGGCGCGGGTGTTGTTTCCTGTTTTTATGTTGCTTACAATCTGCTCGAGAAAGAGTGCCTCCATATTGGCAAACCTCCTGTCAATTACTTTGAGTCGTCCGAGCTGGCCGTGAACTACGGTAGTTGCGTTGCTTATCTGGCTTACGAACTGCTGACGCTTCTCCGCTACCCCTGCCATCTTCTTACACTACTTCGGGCAATGAAAGTTGAAAAAAACCCGGTGTTGAATACTGTGTACCAAAAGCTGCCATAAAGCTAAGCTACTCTAGAATTTGTATCGCTTTAATAGCATGAGATTGTAACACATCAATTGAGATGGGCAAGGTCGGCCACGAGGACCATAGCGGCCTTTCAAAGCGTGACCATATCAAGGAACACCTGGGCGCCCGCAAGATAGAGTTTATCTCAACTGCAATAGTCTGCGTCGTCTTTGCCGCTTGCTTTGCGCACCTTGAGTACTACTACATCAAGGACCCTGCGCTCCAGATTTCAAATGGCGAGGTTGTAGTCATGGACGACAATTTTGACAGGAGCAGAGAGACTGAGCCGATAATTGGCAACATGTACCAGTACCACCTGTTCCCGATGCTGTTTATTTTCGTGCTGATTAGTTTTGCCGCCCTATGGGACGACATACTGTTCATGCTGCTCGGCCGGCACAATAGGGTAAAGGCTGGCCTCCTCGGCGTAGCCAACCTCATCGCCGCCATTCTGATTGAGGACTTTGCCTGGTTTGCAAACAGGTTTGCGGTGCCTCTTGAAAGTGACCCCAAAGGCGGCCAGCTGATGCAGGCCACGGACTGGACGTCGATGCACCTAGGCTACATAGACTTTGGGCCCTTTGTGCTACCAGGATGGTATCTTGTCGCGCTGGCCTTTGCAACTATTGCTTACTATAGTGCGTTCAGAAAGCATGACCAACTTGGCTAGCGCTTTGTAACTGAAACTGCAAAGTCAGAAGGGTTTAGAGCAGTGCCGCAGACCGGGCAGCGGAAGTTAGTTCCGCGCAGCGCGTCTTTGACTGACTTGAGCATTCGCATCTGGTAGATGACAGAACCGCATTTTCCACAATTGACATCGGCTGACAGCATTGTATGCTAACAGCCTGTAACAACTGAAATAAGAAAACTATTCTTGACAGTTATTCACAAAATGCGCAGCTGCTGCTATGCAAGACGTCTAGCCAGTTTTGGGCCGATTTATCCTCGGACTAGGCTGCTCGCGCGATTGCCAGTCAGTGACCTTAAAGTCGGAATGGCCGGTCTTTTTTGTATGGTCCTGGGCATCGAGCTCGAAGAAAAAGAACTCGCTGCATGATTGGCAATTGTAAACCTTGGATTCGAACATTGCGCAAAAATTACTATGGGCAGCGGCGATATAAGAAAAAGGCTGTGTGCGCCACTACATACAGAGGCTACTTTTGCAGCACGAGGCCGTGCTTTGGATCAAAGCCCTTGACTTTCACCTTAGAGCCTATAGGAAGATCATTAGGGCTCTCAATACCAGGCAGAAATCCAGAGGCTCTCAACGAGGTGTTGTCTACTTTGAACACGACCCACGCGTACGAGCCCGCGTCCTCAAAACCTTCAGGCGCAACGGCCTGAATGGTGAATGTAACAACTGTTCCTGTCCCCTCGAGCTCTGCATCTTCAAACTTGGAAGCCGAGCATTTCTCGCAGTAAAGAACCGTCTCAAGCATTAGGTGGCCGCACTTTACGCACTTGTGTGCCAGAATCTTTTGCTTCTCTGCTGTGGCTATGAACTTCTCACGAGTGCCGTGTTGTTGTGCCGACATTTCACTCAACTCGAGTTACTTTCTTTCTACCTTTCTAAACAGGTGGACTGCAGCGCTTGCCCCGGTAGCCCCAAAGTTGTGAGTGAGGGCAATCTCTGCATTAGGCACCGTTCTCTCGCCTGCCTTGCCCATGAACTGTTCAAACACCTCGACGACCTGGCCTACTCCCGTTGCGCCTATCGGGTGCCCCTTTGACTTCAGGCCGCCTGATGGGTTAATCGGGATTTCGCCTTTGAGGCGGGTCGCTCCGTCCCTGACCGCATGAACCGCTTTGCCCTTTGGAAAGAATCCGAGATCTTCGATGTCGATAATCTCTGCAATAGTAAAGCAATCGTGGACCTCGGCAAAGTCTACGTCCTTGGCCTCAAGCCCTGCCATCTTGTATGCCGCCCTTGCAGCAGCCACTGTGCTTGGGATAGTTGTAATGTCTTCGCGGGCCTGAACCGCGGCTGGCGATGCGCCTCTGCCAGAGCCGATGACCTCCATGTATGGCCTTCCACTTTTTTTGGCAAACTCTTCGCTGCAAAGTATCGTCGCAGATGCGCCGTCTGAGAACGGGCAGCAGTCAAGCAATTTGAGCGGAGAAGCAACGACTGCTGATTTCAGGACGTCGTCGACCGTGATTTTTTTTCTGACGTGCGCCTTTGGATTGAGGAAGCCGTTATCATGGTTCTTTACCGCCACGTTGGCAAGGTCTTCCTCGGTAGCCTTGTGAGTCGTCATGTAGGCGCGGGCGATTGATGCAAACAGGCCTGGAAAAGATGCGCCGTTGCCACCTTCATAGAAATAGTCAGAGCAATAAGAAAACAGGGTGGTGCTGCGCGCAGTTCCAGTGTGCGTCACCTTTTCCACGCCAAGCCCAAGCACACAGTCGTAAAACCCAGCTGCAACATTTGCAAATGCCTCACGGAACATCACAGAGCCCGAGCCGCAGGCAGACTCTATGGTAAGGCCTGGCACATGCGATATGCCAAGGTTGCTCATGATAACGGGTGCCATGTGCACCTGCTTGTCAGCGACGCCAAAAACGTTTGATATGTATCCAGCCTCAATATCCTTCGGGGTAATTCCCGCAGAATCAATGGCGTCTTTGGCGGCATTTAGGGCGATCTCTATGATGCTTTCATTCAATTTTCCGTATTTTGTGCTGCCAGCGCCAAGAACGCAAACCTTACTTGTCATCTCAATCAAAAAGGGCCTTCCGGATTATAAATAGCTTCGATCCAGTTGATGCATAAGAATCATGGCGGATGTTTAGCGCGTGATGGCAAGATCAAGTAATCGAAACCAGCAATGGGATCGCATTAATATGCTAAAATTGGAACAGTATCCAGAGCGTGTATACGCTTGTAGTCTGCGAAAAGCCTGACGCTGCCAGAAGGATAGCACATGCTCTGGGTAGTCCCAAGGAGTTTTCTGCAGGAATTTCTGTTTTTGACGTAACTTTTGAAGGTTGTCGGTATATGATCACCTCGGCGATAGGGCATCTGTATGGAGTTTCTGATACCACCGCGAGCAGAAGTGTCTACCCAGTTCTTGATCTGGAGTGGGCGCCGTTGCAAAAGAACTCGCGAGCTGCCAGAGCAATCAAGTCGATTGCTGATCTTGCAGAAGACGCGACATCCTTTGTTCATGCCTGCGACTATGATCAGGAAGGTGAAGTGATTGGTCACAGCATTCTAGAATATGCATGCAACGGCGCGTACCAAAAATCAAAGCGCGCAAAATTTTCCACCCTCACTGACGAGGAGATAAGAAACTCGTTTGCAAATCTGGCAGCTCCGAGTGCCGGCTTGGCGGAAGCGGGGAGGTCGCGGCACATACTTGACTTTCTGTACGGAGTGAACCTCTCGAGGGCACTTTCAAAATCGTTCAAGGTTACTAGAGGAGGTTATCGCAATCTCTCGATTGGAAGGGTCCAGGGCCCTACTTTGGCATTTGTGGTGGATAGAGAATTTGAGATCCGGCTACATGTCCCGGATCCCTACTGGACTGTATCGGCAAGCCTGGCCAAAGATGGTGGAAAATTTTCTGCAGATTACGCGGAGGCAAGGATCGACACGCTTGCAGAGGCAGGCAAGATACATCAAAATTGCTCGGGCAAGGATGGAACCGTCGCAGATGTTGGTAGCAGAAAAGTGGCGCTCCGTCCACCTACGCCATTTAACATTGGAGACCTCCAGCGCGAAGCGTACAGGGTACTCAGAATCTCGCCGGGCTACACGCTCGCAATCGCCGAAAAGCTGTACCTGCAGGCTCTGATTTCTTATCCTCGCACTTCGAGTCAAAAACTCCCGCCGTCGATCGGATACGCCAAGATAATCTCGAGTCTGTCGAAAACTGGGAGCTACAGTGGGCTTGCTTCGATGCTTCTTTCTAGACGCAACCTCGCTCCGAATGAGGGAAAGATGTCAGATCCCGCTCACCCTGCAATCTATCCAACTGGAATGACACCTCGCAGCAAACTCGGCGGCCTAGAGTTCAAGGTCTATGATTTGATTGTGAAAAGGTTTCTTGCGACTTTTGGCGACTCTGCGGCTACTATGCGATCCGACGTTTCAATTGACATTTCCGGCTATGAATTTACTGCATATGGCGTTGAGGTTCTTTATGACGGCTGGATGGTCCTATACAGGCCGTATGTCAATCTCGAGCAACATGTTCTGCCACATATGCAGAAGGGTGATAGGCTTGACAACCTCGGAGTGGAGATGCAGGAAAAGTTCACACAGCCGGCAAGGCGTTACAATCAGGCTAGCTTGCTAGCAAAGATGGAGCAGGAGAAGATAGGGACAAAGGCAACTAGGGCTGATACCATAGCCACGCTGTTCAAGCGGAACTATGTCGCTTCCTCGCGTGAAGGGATTGAAGTTAATGATCTTGGCGTTGCCGTTATAGAGTCGATGAAACAGTATGTGCCGTCGATTATCTCCACCGATCTCACAAGAGAGATTGAAGAGCAGCTTGAAAAAATAGAGCGTGGGAGCAAAGACAACGTATCTGCGATCGAGACAGCCGTTGACAGGCTCATTGAATCGCTATCTTCTTTTATGGAGCAAGAAACCGAGATCGGAGGCAGGATAGGAGACGCTGCGGCGTTTGACAGCAAGAAGGTTGCGACTATTGGGAGCTGCCCGGTTTGCAAAAAAGGCCAGCTTCGCATGATTACCTCTCGAAAGTCAAAGAAGCGTTTTGTTGGTTGCTCAAACTATACGGAGGGTGGCTGCAAGGCATCGGCACCGCTGCCGCAAAGGGGAGGGATAAGAACGACGAACAAGACCTGCGTCGAGTGTGGCTGGCCTATTGTCGGAGTCGTTTTTGCGCGCAGGTCAAGGCAGTGGCGAATCTGCGTAAATATGCTGTGCCCTGCCAAAAAAAAGTAGATCGTGTTTGTTCTCTAGAGCGAACTTCGCTAATACGATTGCACTAGCTTGATAAGAAATGAACAGGAATTATGTTTGAAGATGGCAAGCGACCATTCGCATCTCTGCGAATATTGCAGCGAAAGATTTTCTTGTCCCCTTGAAAAGAACGAGTGCAGGATCGAATGGAAGACAAGCCATAACGACCACTTTCTCGCACTTACGTGCTGAGATTGTAGACATCCGATCGCCGGTTCTTGAGTAGCGGCAGAGATTTTCTTACCTCTCGGATCCTCTGCCTGTCGACCTCTACTATTTCAATGCCTTCTCGCTTTTCCATGTCTGCAAGCACAACACCGAACGGATCCACTACCATGCTCCTTCCGCAGTAGATGTTCCCTACTTGGTCAGGCGCCACAACATAAGCGCCATTTTCTATTGCGCGGGCCTTTACCATGGTCTGCCAATGCTCTTCTTTCATCTCACCTTGCACCCAGGCAGAAGGGGCAACAAGGACGTCTGCGCCCTTGAGCGTGAGTATGCGAGAAAGCTCTGGAAAGCGGAGGTCGTAGCAGATCATCAGCCCCACGCTTCCGGCTTTTGTCCTCACTGGCCCTTTGATATCCTTGCCCTTTGATAGCTTGGCTGACTCTTTGAACCCCAGCGCGTCATAGAGATGGAGCTTGCGGTAGATGGATGAGACCATGCCAGCAGGATTTAAGACCAATGCCGTGTCGTAGACCTTATTCGAGCCGGCCTTCTCGTATATGGTGGCGACGATTCCTACACGGTTTTTCCTGGCAGCTTTTGAAAGCGCAGTCACGAATCCGCCGGCAACAGGCTCTGCAATCGCAGCTAGCTCTTTGGCTGGCTGACTTGCAGGCGAAAACGCCATCTGAAATTCAGGAAAACATACGAGCTCGGCCTTGCCGGCAGCTGCGTCTGCGATAAAATCAATTGACCGGAGCAGGTTATCCTGCTTGTCTTGCGAGGACTGCATTTGGACCAGGGCAATTTTCTTCTTCTTCAAGTGTTGAAGAGCAGTCGGTCAAAATAAAAATAGTTTTGCCCCATCTAGAGCGGCTTGCCAGTCTGGAACCAGTTTTCCTTTGTATTTTCTTCAAATACCACGATAACATGCTCGGCCTTGGTCTTTAGGATCTGAACGGCGGCTTCAGTCACCGCCTTGGCAAAATCGCCTTTTTGCGCAGCTGTTCTCCCGGGATACATTGCCACGGTAATGAGAGGCATGAACCGTTCTGGCTAACTCTGACTTATATGTGCATCAGCGACGGGCGCTGGAGCTACTTCTGGGGTCGTCGCGTCTTCAGGCCCAGCGCCTTTCTTTCCGAGCTCGGAAAGTGCCAGCAGGTAACGCTTGATAAAGTTAACACCGGGCGAAGGCCTGCGCCCTTTTTCATAATCGCTCAGGACAGAAGGAGTGATGTTCATTTTCCTTGCAAGGTCTGCCTGCTTGATCCCAAAACTTTTTCTCCAGTACTTTAGTTGATGAGCTGGGCTTTCGCTCAACACTACAGAGCCGGCGATAATTGTCAATTCGTCGCTGGCAGAAATGCTGCTAGAATTTTCAATATCGGACAAACGTTAGCCGGACTCCATCACGGTGATAAAAAGATTAGCCTAGAATTGGATGCGGCCTCTGAATCCAAAATAAATTTCTCCACGCCTTATAAAACGCTCATAAGAAAATCTTGTCAGCGGAAGCGAATAATATCGGGTTGCCGTCGCTTGAGGTATGCGCGATTCAAGTCTTGGCAAACTCAACTCGCAAATCATTCGGTGCTCTCTATGCCCAAGGCTGTCGTCCTATATTAGAAAAGTCGGAGAAGAAAAAGTGAAGAGGCATGCGCAAGAAGAGTATTGGGCACGTCCGCTTCCAAGCTGGGGCGATCCCAATGCAAGATTGCTAATAGTCGGACTAGCACCCGCTGCACACGGAGGGAACAGGACGGGAAGAATGTTCACCGGCGACAGTTCCGGTGACTGGCTGATGCGAGCGATGTACATGGCCGGATTTGCGAGCATGCCAACCAGCAGCTCGAAAGATGACGGCTTGGTGTTGAATGACGCATACATTACCGCAGCTCTAAAGTGTGCCCCTCCAGAGAACAGGCCGACTACTCTAGAGCTTGGAAATTGCTCGCAATATCTCGTAGCAGAGCTGCGAGCACTGCAAAATGTGAGGGTTGTTCTAGCACTGGGCAGAATAGCCTTTGACGCATTTTGCAAGGCGGAAAATATCAAGGGAACTTTTGGTCATGGGCAGCAAATAACATTGCTCGATGGCAAGACTCTGATTGCATCTTATCATCCAAGCAGGCAAAATACAAACACTGGGAGATTGACTTGGAATATGTGGCTCAGTGTTTTCCGGAAAGTGCGGTCGCATTTGAGCAGTTAGCTCGCGTCGCAGCAGGACTTGCACATGTATTCCACTTTAATCACGTCGCCCAGATCATACATGACCTTGCAATATGCAAGGTTGTTGCAGTGGACACACTGGACCGGCCGGGGCAACGAGGTATACGTTTGCTTCCTAGTAATTGGAGAATCAAACATCTCGATAGAACGCTGCTTGCGTGCTACTGTCATGGAATAAGTAGATTTTCAAAGTAAATAAGGGATATTATTGAATAGTTTTCGTCCTGCCACTACCCGTCGGATCTCTATTTCGGTGCCAATAATTCTAGTGTATAGTATCGGCCGCTCACTTCGATCTCCTGGACAAGGATTTCATAGCTTGGATCTTGTTGTGGGGTTTGTAATTCTAGATCGATTTCCTTTAGAATCGTCTGCGTTTCGCTTTTCGATATTATAACTTCGATGTATGCCGGCTGCAGTTCTGTATTTTCGGCGACGCGCAATTTGTGTGCCTTGTCCACTGCGGATAGATACTTGTATATTGCAGGGTTTGAGGTGGCAAGTGAATAGTCATCCAGACGTTGAGGTTCACTATCGCTATCGTCTTGCCGGGTGATTTTCAACAGCGAAGAATCGGAACGCGTCAAAAACGTAGGCAGATCGGAATCAAAGCCTGCCTGCTGGCCCGGATTCTGCGAGCCATAAGCAGCAGCGGCAAAGATTCCGGCGGCTGCAAGAGTAGACAATGCAATGATCCAAGTGCCGCGCCTCAAACGAATCATAAAGAATCTGCTAGTCATATAATTCTGTGTCAGTCCTACTTTCTTGAAATATCAGTTGTTAGCTGGTCTATCTTGTACCGCAGGGCTTCCTTGACCTTGCTGTTGTCCACCATGTTGAGCGGCCCCTTGCAGTTAGGGCATTTGAAGAACAACTCGACTGCCGAGTCGAATTTGACGCGCGGACAATCGTGGTTGCCGCAGTGGTAGAACTCGGTAGAGTCTTCATATTCTAGGCGCTTGTGGAGCCTGTCTAGAATTTTCTTTTTCTGGTTCTCTATAAAATTGTCAACCTGGTCTTGCTTGGCGCGCCAGCGATACACAAACCAGCCTTTCTTTTCGTCCTTTACTCGAATGCCTGTGATCAGGGCTTTTCCAAACATATCATAGAGCACCTTTCGGACAATGTTTATCTTAAGCCCAGTTGCGCTTGCAATCTCCTCATCAGTCACGTCCTCGGTATTCAAGAGAGACTTGGCGACCTTGACATATTCTTCTCCTCCTATAAGGCCGGCAATTTTGACAAAAGAATCCTTGTACTCTACCGCGCGCATGTAACGTTACTATCGTCGCGTTTTTCAAATATATAGTTGCTGTTAGGCCGTGCCGTAGAGCCTGTAGATCCCACCTGTCTGGTCGCTCACATAGCTCCAGACCTCAGGGTTTATCTGCAGCAGCCTGAATGTAGATCTCTGCCGCTCGTCAAGCAGCTCATGGACCATCTGCCCTATCACTATCTGGTCTGGCTTGGCAAGGGTCGTCATTTTTGCGGCAACATTGATGGTGTATCCTAGTATGTCGTAGTGGGGCCACCTGAACTGCCTTCCCTCAATTGTTTGCGTATTCCAGCCATACTGGACTACAACGTTTTCGCCGATGTCGATTCCGACTCGGACGCTCATCTCTGGGTAATCGTATTGGTTGAGGATCGGATTGATTCCTTCCCTGATTATCCTTATCATTGACCGCGCGCAGTTGACTGCATTGATGCTGGGCAGGTACTGGTCACCTTCTGCGACAAAGAACGCGAGGATCGCGTCGCCGACATACTTGAGCACATGGCCTCCGTATGCGGCTATGGTCAGGGACATTTCCTGAGTAAAGGCCTGAACCAGAGTGGCGAGCCTGTCAACTGGCAGCATCATCGACATCTTTGTCGAGCCGACGAGATCTATGTTGAGTATGACCAGCCTGACCTTGGATCTTGCCAGCTTTGCAAGGATGTTGTGCGCTTCCTCAGTGGACAAGTCAAATTTGGTCCCCACCTTGAGCGCCTTCCACATCCTTTGCTGCGCCATGCTGATTGCCTTATCCAGGTCGACCACCGCATCAAGGTAAAATGACGCAAGCGAGGACATCTCCGATTCCTGCCGGGCGGCCTTGCTTTCCTGCTCTTCCCTTGCTGCCTGTTGAATAACTTGATCGATCTCTTTTTGGTCTAAATCCATCTGAACCGCGATTATCTCGGGCGGGATACCAGAGTAATGCAGGTTGAGGATGGTCTGCCTTTGGTAATCGGTAGGACCTGGGGCTCCCCCTGCTTCAGACATGCCTTGACAGATCACTATCAGGTGACTATTTCTGCTTTAAGGTAAGCACAACAAGTGGAGGCAGCCTGCCACTGCGGTTAATAACAAGCGCAGCCATATTAGATGTGGGAACTATGGCTAGCAAGAATCAAGAAGAGGGGAAAGTGCTGCTGACGCTTCCAAACATCAAGTACTTGGCGGAGGGTCTTGATGCTTTGTTAATGACTGACCTTGACGGCGAAAAGAGAGCAAAGGTGATCCAATTGCGAAATGACCTGTTGTCACATATCAACAGCATCTTTACTGACTATTCGTAATCGCCGCACGTACTTTTGTGATAACTTCGTTTATCGAGAGTGGCTCTTTCTTTATCACGTCTTTTCTGTCAAGCGATCCCATCAGTCGCAGTTCTTGGGTTGATGGCCGAAGTAAGAACATGAAGGTGATCTGTCTATCGCATGTGTATCTGATCTCACGGTAAAGGTCGATGCCTGTCATGCCCCTCATCACAAGGTCAGTGATTACCAAGGAATAATCTGTATGTGTAGCGTAGACCAAGGCTTCCTTAGGGTCCGTAGTATGGTCCACCGTATAGCCGTCTGCTCGTAGGTACGTCTTCATCAGGCTGGCCGTGCTATACTTCTGGTCAACAAGAAGGATCGAGTCGCTCAACTCTCTCATCCATTATTGCACGTTTTTTGTTTTAAGACTGATAGTCAATTGTTATAGATAGACGATCGGCAGCTTTTTCATACTTTGCATGTTGGAAAGGCTACAGAATCAGACACCTACAAATATGTTTTGAATTTTATTCAGCATTTTATAATGAAAAGTCAATGAATTAGTGTGGAATGCTGGCTCGCTGCGTCTCCGCTTGCAATATGGATTCTTCCTCAGGACTTCCGTCTCCTGGCGACTTGGACACAGGAAGGGCCGAATCGGCCTAATAGTGTACGCGTGAATTTTCGTAAAACTCTCTGTCTTCTTCGGCCATAATGGTGCGCTTGTGACATTCCTTGCATAAAAGATACTTTGAATCCGCAGGCAGCTCTTTCTTGCACCGGCCGCAGAATTTGAGCATAGACTATTTTGTTCGTTGTAGAATAAAATCGTGTTGATGTAGAGAAATCTAATTAAGCATGATGTCCGGATCAAAACCGGCTCTGTCAGCGTTGGCTCTACAGAATGAACTCTTTAATGCACTGTCCTATGCGACTAGCAACAGGTTTCAGATTCATCCCGACGCATTCGCAATGCTCAGAGGCCTCGACGATGACATTCTGAGGATTGTGCAGGAAATAGTCAAGCTGAAAAAAACAGGCAAAAATTCGGTAATCATGATCGAAGATATCAAGAGCTTTCTCAATCCAGGGAGGGCCCATGAGCAAGAAGCATCTACTGAGCAAAGCTGCAATGTCATCATGGATCCAACCCCAAATGTCGCGACAGGTGAGGGTGTGGAGGGCTATGCTGCGCTATTTCACAGCAGATTTGAAAAGACAATGAAAATACTCTCCCAGCGGCCCGATAGCAAGCGAATCTCCAAGGTTGCATCAGTCAAGCAAAACTCTAGGAACGGCTCAAGGACACAATCGGAAAGAGGTGAGCGCAGCCAAAACGGTGGTTCTACTACGATCGTTGCCGGGCTATTGATGTCAAAGCGATCAAAGAAGAATGGTGTAGAACTTGCAGTCGATGACTACACCGGCACGCTGTCGGTGATGGCAACTACGGAAGATGCGAAAAAACAAGCCGCGTCTCTTGCGCTTGATCAGATGGTCATGCTAGAGCTTGAGAGTGGCAAGGGTGCTCCCGGCTTGACCGTCAAGAGCATAATAGCGCCAGACATTCCAGACCACTTACCAGGCAGGAGCAGGTCAGAATCCTACGCGGTACTGATCTCTGACTTGCACGTCGGAAGCAAATTTTTTATGCAGACCGAGTTTATGCGCTTTCTTGAATGGCTTTCTTCCACTGAAGACGAAATTGTGTGCAAGATAAAGTTCCTTTGTTTTGGAGGCGACTTGATCGACGGGATCGGAATATTTCCAAACCAAGATAAGGAGTTGGTCGAGCTGAACGCTGTAAAGCAGATGAGCCGGGCTACAGATCTGCTTGCAATGGTCCCAAAACACATCAAGATGTTTGTGATACCGGGGAACCACGACCCTGGCAGGCGCGCCCTTCCACAACCGTCTATCCCGAGAAGAGATCTTGCGGACAAACTCTATTCGCTAGAGAACTGTGCCATGCTGGGAAATCCAGCTTTTGTAGAGCTAAACGGCGTCAAAGTTTTGATGTACCATGGGCAGAGCCTTGACGATGTCATTGCATCTACTCCAGGTTTGAGCTATTCCAAGCCGGCAGAGGCGATGAAAGTGCTTCTAAAAGCGCGGCACTTGTCTCCAACCTATGGGGAGCGCACGCCCATCGCGCCAGAGCAGGAAGATATGATGGTGATTTCTGAGGTCCCTGACATTCTTCATTCTGGCCATGTTCATGTAGTCGACATCCAAAATTACCGGGGCACGCTTATTGTTAATTCAGGCGCTTGGCAGGCGCAAACGAAATTCCAGCAGACAATGGGTGTTACTCCGACGCCAGGCATCGCCGTCGTCGTTAACCTGGCGACTCTCCAGCCATTCCTTCAGGATTTCAATCAATGAGTGTAGAGAATGTGGGATCTTCCTTGAGGGCCTCTCTCAAAGTTGTGAGTGGGATCTTTATTCTGATTTTCTGTGATCTTCCGTAGCGCCCTTGGTTCACCACGTCGGTTGTGACCAGGCCCAGCAGGTCTAGTTTGCTTATCATCTGGGTGACTCGGCGCTGTGTAAGCGGATCTTGTTCGGCCTGCTTGCAAAATGAAGAATATGCGTTGTAGACGTCTCCGGTAAAGCCGTCCTTTGATTTTGCAATCGCAATTATTACCAGCTTCATGTGCGCTGGTGCGTTTTTCAAAAGCACATAGGGCGCATCTCGTTCTATTTTTTCCTGCGCTGCTCTTACATGTTTTTCATCAACTTTCGGCGCGCTTTCTCTTTCAGCAATCTCTGCTCCGACTCTCAGCAGGTCTATTGCTTTTCTTGCGTCGCCATGTTCCCTTCCAGCCATCGCAGAACACAGATTGATAGCAGCCTCGGTGATGGCCCCGTCGGTGAAAGCGATTCTGGATCTTTCATGCAGTATCTGGCGCAGTTGCTCTATAGTATATGGGTTGAAAACCATTTCCTCCTCGCTAAGGCTGCTGCGAACCCGCGGGTCCAGCTTGTCTTTGAAGTCTAGGCTGTTTGATATTCCGATAAGTGAGATGAATCCTCCCTTGGCCATCTGCTGGTTTGCTCTTGTGAAACTATAGAGAACGTCGTCGCCGCTCTTGTCCACCAACGAATCTATTTCGTCGATGACGAGGATAAGGCCAAGTTTTTTCTTTTGAATATATTGTAGAATTCTGCTCATTGCTTCGCCGATTGAAAGACCGGTGAATGGCACTTGCTTTGTATTGTCTTGTTCTTGGTTTAGTCCAAGTTCCTCAGCGATCTCAAAAAGCACTTTGTACGCAGTGCTTGCACCCTTTGCATTGACATTAACTGCTTGAACTCCGGATTTCATTTCCTTGGCTTTCTTTGCAAGCCTTTCTACAACTTTCCTTACTACGGCAGTTTTGCCAGTCCCAGGTTCGCCAAATAGTAACAGGTTTGACGGCCTTGAACTCCTAAACACCGTCGACAGTACTTGGGCAACGGCGTTTTCTTCCTGCTCTCTGAAAGGCAATCTTTCTGGGACATAATCTATTGTTAAGGCCTGCCGGTTTCTGATGAGCGACTTCCCACTTGCGGCGTTGTTGAAAATGTTGTCGATATCAGAAGAGCTCAAGTGCCATATACACCACTAGTTGTAATTTTAACCCGCCGCCACCCCTACCTTTCTTATCCAAGAAACAAATTTCTTAACTTTACCTTAACAGGCATGTTAACACGTCGCTTTTAACAAGCCAAATCAATTTGTACTCATTATCATATCAAGATAATGATCTTTTGATTTTCAAGCTTAGAGACAGGTCCTGCATAGGAAAGGTAGGGGTGGGCCCGGATCCAAATAATGCAAGTCGATTGTCTACTGTTAACTATCTAGATCAATTCAATGAAAAACGGCTCAAAAATGACCCCTCTGTTTCCACTGGAGCGTTAAGGTCGATCGTTAACAGTGTTAAGACCCCGATCTACACCCCTTCGTTTCCACTGGAGCACCAAAACGGGTGTTTTTTACTAGAAATGTGGTTAACAGGAACGGCGAGTTAACGAAAAAAGCTATCGTCTCATGCAGTGTTAACATTAGCTAAGCTGGTTGTTATCACCCTTGACAGAGCTGTTGTTAAGTGTTAAGCAGTTAACAGGTCAAGCTACCTTTACTAAAATGAGCTCGGGGAAGAAAAAGTTCAAGATAGAGTTAGAGGACGCCGAGGGGAGTAAGTATAACATGTCCCTCGAAGGCAACATATCTAAAGACAAGATCCTGAGGATAGTCGAGTTCATGGATCTCCTCAACATAGAGTCCCCGAATGGCCATACAGAGGCCATCAGACCTGTCTCTGGTTCGGTCGGCGACAGGATATGGAGCCTTGTCGACTCGAAATTCCCTTACGGCAGCTTTACTTCAAGCGATATCCTGGAGCTATATGAGGACCAGTATAATGAGCCCATAAAACTGAGCATTGTCTCGACCTATCTCTCCAGGTATTCCGAGCGGGGACGACTGGCAAGAGTCCGCCAAGGAAAGGAATGGGTATACCATGCCTCTAGAGATTCCGCAGCTCGGATGCCACCTCAGTCTTTTCCCTCAACCTCTCCCGACCAAGGTCAGTGAGGGTATAGTGAAATGGCTTTTTTGTGCTATCTCTGGCTACAAACTGGGACTCTGTCAGCCTTTTCATCAACCTGGCAGTGTGCTCCCTGGTCCTTCCGATTGCCTGCTGGACCTCTCTTGAAGTCCTCGGCCTTTCTGCGAGCATCTTTAGGATATAATCGGTAGTCCCGTTCTGGCCATCCTGCTTCTCTGCATCGGTTGCTGATGTGATACGCTCTGTGACAACGGGGGGTTCTGTGATTCGCGCTACGTGATGTTGCGGCGCATGTGATGTCACATCCTGTGATATCACATTGATTCTTGGCGTTTCTGCCCTCAATTCGATGATATCCAGCTTTGTGCGGAGCTCGGCAATTGCCTTATCGTAGTCATGAAGGCGGCGAGAGTATTCCATTACAACGGCCTCTGTGATCGACTCATCAGAGTTGTGACGCTTTCGAGTCAAACCGGCAAACCTGTGATACAACATCACACCGGCCATGCCTGCAAAAAAGGCAAGGCCCGCATACATCACATCCTGTGATGTGATAAATGTCACAGCGCCCGATAAATCGAAGGCCATATCACGCGAGTACGTGACATTGCTGTGATATATCACTATAGCATCACATTATTTTACAATCTGGACACTCTTTTTATCACTTGTGACATCACAGACATCACGCTTTCTGTGATGTCCGGACGCAAAATATCACGCGTTTCAGGGGCAAATATCACGCGCAACTGTTCTCCAAGTTGTCCCAATGCTGCCAGGCTTTGCGGTTCCAGGACGTCCGTTGATTGTAGAAGCACCACGCTGTAAAGGACAGCCTGAACCTTGTCCTGACACTGCTTCACCTGCCTGAAATACGCGCCCGAAGTCATGTTTGGCAGCCGGCTTGCACCTTGAAGCCTGTTATAGATTATTGAAATCTGTTTTGCCGTAAATAAAGAATTTGCAACAAGTTGTGAAAATAGTTGACTAGAATTGAATTGCTTTCCGTCCATACGACTATACAGATTTGTATAGCGCTTGCTTGCTATTAAGATTGGCGTATCATCAAACTTTAAAATGACACGCCATAATGAACAAAAGGCGTGCGGGATCTGGGAAAGGTCGAACAATACCTCAATAAAGAGATAAAGAAATGGGGCACGATCTGTCTTCCACTTATCGACTCGGAAAATTCGGCAAATGTAGCATTGGTGGCCAAGAAAGTGGAGGGGTTGGGTGCATCAGCGATTCTGGTAGGTGGGTCGTCTGCCATCGATCAGATAGAGCTCGCCAAGGTTGTGACGGAGATAAAATCACATGTCACAGTCCCTGTGATATTATTCCCAGGCAATGTCACAGGCGTATCACCAAAGGCAGACGCAATTCTTTTTAGCTCGCTTTTGAATTCCGAGAACCCATACTTTATCACCGAAGCGCAAGCGCTTGGCGCCGTGGCCGTCAAAAAGTATGGAATCGAACCGCTGCCGACGGCCTACATTATTGTGGGAGAAGGAACAGCTGCCTGGTTTGTAGGAAGAGCAAGGGGCATACCTTTTCACAAACCAAACATCGCTGTGATGTATTCCCTGGCTGCACAGTACATGGGGATGAGATTTGTGTACCTGGAAGCAGGGTCGGGCGCTACTCAAAATGTTCCCGCAGAGATGGTAGCGGCCGTGAGAAAGCACTACGAGGGCACGCTAATCGTCGGGGGCGGGATACGGACTGCAGAAACTGCCGGCAACATAGCAACCGCAGGGGCCGACATCATAGTCATCGGAACAATGATCGAGAAGGACGGCAACTGGCAGGAAAACTTTTCTTCAGTAGTCAAAGCTATTCGGTCGCGATGAATCTATGATGCTCGACGAAGCCGAGGTCCGACTCAAAGACATCCGGATGCCGGCTTATTACAAGAGTTATCATCATCAGATCCTAGCCAGCGTCTATCAATATTACCAGCACGCACTAAAAGCGCGCCGCCGCGGAATCGATGCAGCTGACATTGTCGAGCCAAAGATAGCGTATGACTTGGCAGACAGAGTTGCAAAGATGCACGAGATCGACATTGCTGAAAGATTGAGGGGATTGCTATCACAGACTACCAAGGAAAAGGCCGCCTTGAAAATAGCCGAAGAGATTGCCGCGGGCGATTACGGTTCGGGGGACCTCAGAACGCGCCTGGACAACGCTGTGAGAGTATCGCTTGCTGTTGTCACAGAGGGAGTGACTGTGGCTCCTCTACAGGGGATCTCTGACGTCACGATAAAAAACAACAGCGACGGGAGCCAGTACCTATCTGTTTCCTTTGCCGGCCCAATTCGGTCTGCAGGAGGAACAGAGGCGGCATTGACCATGTTGATAGCTGATCACGCGAGAAAAGTCGCCGGCCTTGCAAGCTACAAAGCAAATTCGTTTGACGACGAAACGGGAAGGTTTGTCGAAGAGTTGAGGATATACGAAAGAGAAGTGATGGGCTTTCAGTTCAAGGTACTTGACGAAGATGTTGTAAGGTGCATAGCCAGCCTCCCAGTCGAACTTGATGGCGTAGACACAGACCCGGTCGAAGTCGTTGGTCACAAGGGGATGAGAAGAATTGCGACTGACAGGGTCAGGGGAGGCGCTCTGAGAGTGATGAATGACGGTTTGATCGGCCGCAGCCGCAAGTTGTTGAAACTGGTTGAGACGCTAAAGCTCGATGGGTGGGAGTGGCTCAAAGAACTCAAGGGCGCAATCCAAACAGGCGACGATGACGCCGCCCATCACAGGATGTCCGAAGTTATCACCGGGAGGCCAGTCCTTTCGATGGCCAAAAAGACAGGAGGTTTTAGGCTTCGATATGGACGGTGCTGCAATACCGGATTTGCAACAGTTGGAATTCATCCAGCAGTACCGGCTTTGCTCAACTACGCAATTGTCGCAGGCACACAAATCAAGATGGATATCCCCGGAAAGGCATCTACCATCGCACTAGTTGACACAATAGAGCCTCCTGTTGTCAGGTTAGACGACGGCAGGGTATTGTGCATCAAGACTGTGCAAGAGGCAGAAAAAATCCGGAAACACGTCAGCAAGATCCTGTACCTTGGCGACATGCTCATCAGCTATGGAGATTTCCTTGAGAATAATGCCCAGTTGCCTCCGGCAAGCTACGTCGAAGAGATATGGGCGCTCCAGCTGCGCTCGAAATTGGTTTTGGCCACTGACCTCACGAATAGAGACAGGCTGGCCGAGCTGACAGAAAATCCCATCACCGCTACTCCGACACTTGAAGAGGCATTTGAAATATCCAGAAACTTTGGTATTCCACTTCATCCCCGGTACTCGTTTTATTGGGATGCAATCACACTTTCTGATGCGTTTTATCTGAAGGAAAAATTTTCGACGGGACTTGCGTTGGACTCCCGACTCAAAGACATCCTAGAGAAACTTGGCGTAGAGCATTCCATTGCTGGATCAGAGATCAAAATTGAAGGCAGTGCTCACGCAATTTTGCATAGAATGCTGGTCGGGCCGGCTCCGTTGGAATGCAAGGATCCTTTGGACCTAGTTGCAAAGATTTGCGGTGTTGCAATTGCGCCGAAATTCATGTCAACTATAGCCGTGCGGGTCGGCAGACCGGAAAAAGCAGCTGAGCGCAAGATGAAGCCGCCGGTGCACTCGCTCTTTCCCGTTGGGGCCAAAGGGGGCGCGACGCGCGACATTCTGAAGGCAAGCAAAGAGCCTTCATTTTATGCAGAAATCGCGAATAGGTATTGCGTCGCGTGCAAGATGCCATCTGTTGGAACACACTGTGGCATTTGCTCCTCTCCAACATTGCTGCGGAACCTGTGCGTCGTTTGCCGGGACGAGTTAGAGGAAGACCAGAAATGTCCGCGCTGCGGCAAGGACGGTCGGACGTGGTCTTCTGTCAACTATCCGCTCAAAATGGCCCTTGAAAGAGCAAAGAAAAAACTCGGCTACGGGCCTGTGGAGCCCTTCAAAGGCGTCAAATATCTCATGAGCAGGCATAGGTCAGCCGAACCACTTGAAAAAGGGATACTCAGGCAGAGGCATGGCCTGTACACTTTCAAGGATGGCACCATCAGGTTCGATGCCACAAATGAGCCGCTCACTCACTTCAAGCCATCATGGCTGGATATTTCAATAGCCAAGTTGAAGGAGCTGGGGTACGGCCGGGACTACCAGGGAAAAGAGCTCTTATCGTCGGATCAATTGGTCGAACTGATGATGCAGGACGTAATCATTCCAAGAGATTCTGCAAAACATCTTTTGAATGCAGCAAAATTTATCGACGAAGAACTCGAAAAGCTCTACGGGCTTGAGCCGTTCTATAATGTAAATTCGATTGGCGACCTTGTCGGGCATCTGGTAGTCGGCCTTGCGCCCCACACATCAGTCGGCATCATGGGAAGGATAATCGGATTTACCGATTCACAGGTGTGTCTTGCTTCGCCGGTTTGGCATTCGGCCAAGCGCAGGGACTGCGACGGCGACGCGGATTCCATAATGCTCCTGATGGACGCATTTCTCAACTTTTCCTCCGATTTCCTCCCTGACAAAATTGGAGGGCTCATGGATGCGCCGCTGCTGATACAGCCAATCGTGCTTCCACACGAGGTCCAGCGGCAGGCTCACAACGTAGACATTGCAAGCTCATACCCGCTTGAATTCTATGAAGCGACATGGAAGCAGGCAAAGGCCGGTGATGTAGCAGGATTGATAGAGACAATCAAGAATAGGATTGGCGAGCAGAACCAGTTCTTTGGCTACGGATTTACACACATGACCGACTCGCTTACTACGAAGGAGCAGCGGAGTGCCTATTCGACGCTCAATACAATGGAGGAGAAACTAAAGATGCAGTTCGACACTGCAAAATTGATAAACGCAGTAGACGCCGACGAGGTCGCTGCAATGGTACTCACTACCCACATCCTTCCGGATATCATGGGGAACATGCGATCCTACTCGTCACAGACACTTCGCTGCACTTCATGCGGCGCCAAGTTCCGCAGGATGCCTCTCGTTGGCAAGTGTTCTGAATGCGGAAGCGAGTTGATACAAACCGTGACCCGAGGCGCAGTAGAAAAATATCTTGGAATCGCAACTGGAATGTGCGCAGAATACAGGATAAACGAATATCTCAAGAGCAGGGTGGACTCGCTATCGATGGAATTGAAGCTAATTTTCAAGGAAGAGAAAAAGACCCAGTCCAGCATGATGGAATTCATGGAAAAGTAAATACTGGCTAATTGCTGTGTGGTCGTGTGACTTGAGCAATTGGTATCGACAGCAAAATTACTACGCTTGGTTTGAAGCAGGAGAAACAGTAGTTGAGACCGGGCTTTCACCGTCTACAAAGGTTTTGTATATGCTGATGGCGTCTTCTTCGTCTTTTGCACCGACAATAGTCGCTGCTCCACTTGACAGGAAACTTACAGACATTCTTCCAGTGTTTACGGCAGTGATTCCCAGATTGCCCCTTGTCTTGACTTGGTAGCCCAGCGACTCGGCGTTTTTGACAATTCCACCAAGGTTCACCGGAACAGGCTCTGATGGCGTAACGGTCCAGGTTCTCTTGCCTCTGTCTCTTCCACAAAGCTCTTCAATAATGAGCTTCGAAACTGAAAGGCTGACCTCCTTCCTTGTCGTACCGCATGAAGGGCATTCGTCCTGCTTGAACATCTGAACCCTATCAAATGAAAGCTCGTTGAGGTCGACGTAGAGGAGCTTGTTGGCAAGCGTAGGCTCTTTGCCCATGATCAGCTTTACTGCCTCTGACACCTGGATGCCGGCTACAAGGTACAGAATTGACGGGTGTACTCCTTCTGTGCTACACGCCGGCATTTCCTCTTCATTTAACTCGGGGAACATGCAGCGCAGGCACGCAGATTTGTTTGGCAAGATTGTAGACACCGAACCTGTTACTCCAAGGGCGCCGGCATAGATCAACGGAATATTGTGCTTTATGCACGCATCGTTTAGCGCATACCTCGCGTCAACGCTGTCAAGTGCGTCAATCACAATGTCAAAGCCCTTGACGATGCTCTCTGCGGTAAACTTTGTTACCGACGTAGGCACAGGCTCGACCTGGACTCCAGGGTTAATTCTGCGCAGCCGCTCTGCCGCCGCTTCGACCTTTACCTTGCCAATGTCGTCGTCCGTGTAAAGATGCTGCCTGTGCAGGTTGGTAACTTCAATGACATCTCTGTCAACTATGCGCAGGCTTCCTATTCCCATTGCTACCAGCTGTGTAATCACGGGGTTGCCGATGCCTCCGGCGCCAACGACGCAGACCTTTGCGTTTCTGATCTTCTCCATGCCCTCAAAGCCTATTTCCTCAAGCATAAGCTGCCTAGAGTAGCGCTGGATTTCATCACTCGTCAGCTCTGCGCCGCCGGCGACTGCTGGTAGCACGTAAACAGAGTCGCCGTCCTTCAGCGGAGCTGACAAGCCGCCGCTAAAGCGCATGTTCTTGCCGTTAATGTAGATATTGATAAGCGAACGGGGCTTGCCGTTGTGATCAAAGACCCTGCGCTTAAAGTCGTCGCCTAACTGATCCGAAATTCTATTAAATGCATCCTGCAAATCGGCAGCTTCGAGTGGGATCTTTTTCTCTCCCTGACCTCTGTTCAACACTGACGGGATTACAAATTCTACCTTCGCCAAATCATGTCACCTTATCATCGCCGCGACCAGTGCGGCGTCCGGCTTGACAGCAGTAAGTTTTGGCAAGAGTCCTATAATCGCTTCTGTAGTTTTCAGCCCGTTGCCCGTCACATAGCAGACGGTACTCTCGTCCTTGTCTATCTTGCCCTCCTCAACTAATTTCCTGAGGACTGCGACCGCCACGCCGCCTGCAGGCTCTGTGAATATGCCTTCGGTCCGCGCGAGCAGCAATATGCTGTCGCAGATTTCGGCGTCATTTGCTTCCTCTGCTATTCCGTTGTACTGCTTTAGCCGCTTTAGAACGTACATGCCGTCTCCGGGATCTCCTATGGCAAGGCTCTTTGCGATTGTCTCTGGGTGCTCGATTGGAATTATTTCGTCGCTGTTGCGTTTGAACGCATCCACAACAGGCGCACAGCCGTGCGGCTGGGCCGCGATTATCCTCATCTCTTTGGGGCTGTCAATGAGACCAAGTGAATGAAGCTCTTCAAAGCCTTTGCAAATTGCGTTGAGCATCGCTCCGCTGCCAACAGGGATTATCAGGTTGTCCGGAATCTTCCAGTCGAGCTGCTCGGCCACTTCATACGCAAGGGTTTTGGAGCCTTCCACATAGTAGGGCCTCATGTTGATGTTGACTACTCCAATGCCTTTAGAGTCGCCTATTATTGACGCCACCCTGTTTGCGTCGTCATACGTTCCTTCGACTGCGACAAACTGTGCACCGTACGAAAGCGCCTGGGCTATCTTTACGTGCTCTAGGTCAGATGGCGCAAAAATGTAGCAGGGAAGCCCGGCCTTTGCCGCGTGAGCGGCAGTAGCAGAAGCCAGGTTGCCAGTTGATGCGCAGCCCACCGCCTTTAGACCTGTCTCCTTGGCCCTTGAAACCGCAACGCCGGCCGGCCTGTCCTTGAATGAAAAAGTTGGATTAACCGAATCGTTCTTGACATACAGGGATTTCAAACCCAGACTTGTACCCAGCTTGTCTGCAAGCTGGAGCGGAGTCAGACCTGCATTAAGACTAACGATATTCTTCTTGTCGGCTATGGGCAAGAGCTCAAAATAGCGCCAATAGGTTTTCTCTCTCAGCTCAAAAGTCTTTCTGTCCACCTTGACGTCCTTGTAGAGGACGTCGAGGGGACCGAAACATTCTTCACACACATAACGAAATTGCGGATCGTATTCCTTTCCGCATTCCCTGCACTTTAGTGACCTGATATTTCCCATGACTTTCTATCCTCGATCAAAATGGATGTGATTAAAACTTCGCTAATCACATTTTAGTATTACTAAATTTTTTAGCGGATATATGTTGTGCCACTTAACTTCCGATGCTTCACATTTATTGGAAAATTAGCAAATTAGCAGAGAATTTACCTAAACCTAGCCACCTATTTCAAAATATTATGGAAACAAGACCTGTTCCCAGTGTGGCAGGCAGGCTTGTCTGAATCAACCATGTATAGAATAGCATCTGAGTCACAGTCTATCAATATCTCGTACACAGGTTGGACGTTGCCTGATTCCTCGCCCTTCATCCAGAGCTTGTTTCGAGAAGTGCTCCAGAACCAGGCCTTTCCTGTCTTGACGGTGTTCCCCAAGGCCTCTTTGTTGGCATAGGCCATCATGAGAATATCCTTGGTCTTTCTATCCTGCACTATCACAGGCAAGAGCCCGTTTCTCTTCTCAAAGTCAATGTCCTTGAGACTCTTTGCGTTCATGTGGGTATGCACATATTTGCAGCGAGGGCTGAAATAAATCTATAGAGTCAGTTCAAGTGTTTTAAACAGGATAAGCAAGAAAAAGCTACACACTAGCACTTTTCGGCATTTGCGGCAAGGTACCCAAATGCGTACACCCAACAAGGTTCAACTAGCGTCAATCTCAGCGGCATTTATCCTTGCGGGCTATATCGCAGCTACGGCGGGAATGCAGTCCAGTTCTCCACAATCGCTGGACCTCCCTCCGGTATTGGTTGCAGATGCAGCGGCAGTGGACTATTTTCTAAAGATTGAAGGAATCGACGGAGAGTCAACGAGCGATACTCACAAAGACCAACTTGAAATAGATTCGTTCTCCTGGGGCATGTCAAATTCTGGTTCAATGGCTGCAGGAGGTGGTGGTGGAGCCGGAAAGGTGAGCTTTTCATCTTTAAAGTTGACGACCGCGATCAGCAAGGCATCGCCAAAGCTGTTTGAGGCGTGCGCCACAGGAAAGCACTTTCCAACAGCTACACTGACTCTTGTGAATTCAGAACAACGTGACCTAGAATTCATGAAGGTAACGCTGAGCGATGTGATCATCAGCTCGTACCAGACAACCGGCACGTCAGGAGAATCTCCCGCCGAGAGTTTCAGACTGAATTTCGCGAAAATTGAATACGAGTACACACCGCAAAAAGCTGACGGAAGCATGGACGCACCTGTCAAGGCAGGGTACGACCTGGCGTTAAACAAGAAGGTCTAATCGACCTCCGTCATTTTATTTTCCAACAAACTCGTCCTCTTTGTTTTTGTCAATCCCAACTTCTTCAACAGACATATATTCCCCCTTTGCAACACATGATGTCAGCGGGGTGGGGAAGCCAGATCCTGACCCTAACGGAGGAGGCTAGGTTATCCCGGCGGGCTCATAACCCGCAGAGCGGTGGTTCAACAGAATTTAGAAAATTCGGAAAGTCCACCCCCCGCTACGTTTTCACATTCTGAAAATTATTCTTTTCACGCCCATATCTCTGCAAGGGCTTTGTGAGGTGGCGGTGGGCTTTCGGAGTAGGGATGTACAATCCCGGCCTTAGGTCGCGCATTTTGGGAATGAGGATTTTTGACGCTGTGATATCCTTAAACTTGCATCTGTCGCACTGGTACCCCTTGCCTTTCCCTTCCGACTTCATTCGCTTGCCGCATACCTTGCAGAGGGGATTTTGCGTTTCAAATGTCTCTGCAACTTTCAAGACGTGAAGGTATTCAACGTTGAGGATCTTTGGATGCTTTGTCGTCCCCTTTCTTACCCCGCAACCGATTTCAATAAAGTCGGCGGGTTCTAACTTTGCAGCGACATTTGCAAGTCCTGTGGGTTCGTAGATGGCGGCTGGCATCTGCGCGCTCCCTTGTTCAACAGTGAAAATGACGTGACCTCCTTCAATTGCAAGGGGGGTTGAAGCTACTTTGCAGCGGACATAACCTGCGGTGTAAGCCTTGACCCCTGCTATCTTTAGCTCATCTTGCAGGTGGATGTTCGTCCCCTGGTTCGATCTAAATACCATCCAGCCGTCAAGCTCTTCTTCTGGTTGAAGTGAAGTTATCGCCGAAGATACCACATCGAAAGTTTCACCTCTGATGCCAAAATAGACTGGGTCCGGCCCATGAGGTGCGATTAGTATCCGCCCGTGCTTGCTATCATAATTGTTGAATGTATTTGGATAGGTTTCTTCGCTAAACTTGATGACCTTTTGCTTGTCCACAATTCGCGGCTTGCCGCAATTATCTTGTTTTCTGTACGCAATTAGCTCGTAGGTAAAATCTGTATCGAGCATCAGGCTGCCCATTGCTCCAAGCGAACCCACAAGGCCCTGCCCGTTTCCATAGGTGTAGTAGGTAATCCCATTATCGTCGGCGACTTTTTCGGCCATTTGCCTGCTCATCACGTCGCACATGACTGCAGCGCTAAATCGCTGCAAAGCTGGAGGGATGTTTTCGCCAGAAAGGAACGCAACGCCAGGATTTGCTCCGCAGCCGATTGCAGATCCCGACTCCACGGCCTGCCTGACATAATCCATGACTCTGCCCGCGTCGCGCACTCCTGCTCGCAGGCAGACGGCCCCATTGCCCCTTGTCTTCCAGGGAATGTTTGGGTTAAGCCTAATCAAAAGCGGGTTATCGACAAGTTCAGCATCCATCTTTTTCAGGTGCTCCACTACCTTGAAGGCAAGATGTGTTGTACAGCGACCTGTCCGCGAGTCAGTATCGTCAAATGCAATGTGGAGCATCTCACGCGACATACTTTGTTGCTGCTACAGCTCCAACATAATATAGTTGATTGCGGATGATTCTGCGGGTAGTTGAGCTCGGCAGGCTCCGACAATCCTATCATACTTGAAAGCGACAACTCAAGCCACGTGCTAAGGACAATTAATATCGCACAACTGTCGTTGTGAATGTTGTCAATCTGCCCAGATTAGACTGGCTGAAAGACAACGGGCGCCTTGGCGTTGTACGATGGAAAAGCCACGACCACCACTAGCGGTCCACCGCCGCTAGTATCCCTCTGTCTGCATGCTGACCGCCCTGTCCTTTCAGTCATTCCTGTTTCGCTACTTATGAAATTCAATAACGGAACATTGTGCAGTTTGGATCGTGCGTCGTTGATTATATCACTGTTATAAAATTGCCATAGGGTTTAAATAGTTTCAGCATGGATCGTTTTGTTAAGTGAATTAGATGCCAGTCGCAATACTTCCTGATATTAGCGAACAACACTGCATCGGCTGTGCCCTCTGTGTAGAGATCTGCACTGCTCTTGGTCCGGATGTGCTGAGAGTGAAGCCGGTCGAAGGATGGAAGAGAGGTAAGGCATTCGTGTTTTATCCAGAGAGATGCATCTCAGACGGAGCATGCATTGGTGTTTGCCCAACAAAGGCAATATTCTGGATGAGGCCAATGGATTACACTCCAGGACAGCCAATCCCGCTGAAGAAGCACGGCCTGTTTACAAAGGGCTGGGAAGAAGGCTAAGTCCTTCAGCTACTTTTCCTTTTTTTCATTTTCCTTCAATAAATTTTTAATAACACACGGTATACGTTTCATCTAGATTGGTTGAATGGGACGAACAGATCAAGGCCCATCTATTCTGGGTCTGGGGCGAGCCAGACGGTTTTTTCAAGCGTGGCAAAGAGGGGATGCTTGTAATAACAGACAGGCGCCTTGCGTTTATCATCAAGACAGAGATGACCTACAGAATGCATGATACGCATACGACTCGGCAATTCAATAGGTTCAAGAATAAAGAGAATGTTTTTCGTCCGGCCGAAGGCTACAAGCTGGAACATCTCGAGAAGGACCTTGACAAGAGCGGCGACAATCTCGAAATACCATACAACCAGATACTTGACATCACCTCAGAGGAGAAGCGCTGGGGAACTCTATTGAAGGTAAACGTAAACCTCGGGGACACCTCAAAGCTCCACAAGTTCTCAATCGTGAAGGGCTGGGTAAAATACCCCGCAAAGGACCCACTTGAATTTCAGCGGATGGACTGGAGCCCCCTCATAAACCTCTTCAAAACGGCATCTGCTTAGCTTATATTGGAATGCCTATCCAGCTTCCTTAACTAGACCTTTATGGCAAAAACAAAGGCATTCGTGTTTATCAATACGGATGCAGGAGTTGAAAAGCTTTTGCACGAGGAGATAAGAAAGCTGCAGGGAGTGAAGGAAGTCTACCCGCTCTACGGAGAGTACGACCTTATGGCAATAGTCGAAGACGAGAATGACATGGATGTCGCAAAGATAATCTCCTGGGAGCTCCGCAAAATAAAGGGAATCCGCAGCACTAACACGATGGTCGTTGCAAAATAGCCTAGATAAGTGTGACTCGGACTCTTTTTCCCAGCCAGCTCCGGGGTACCGTGATCTGACCTTTCTTCCCAGCAACCTCTACCGTCCGTTCCAGATCATTTACCGTCGATATCTGTGCGCGTACGACAGCGTGTTGGCTCTCCGCGATTGGCTGTTCCTTTGGCTGTAAATGCTGCTGACAATACTTGCATGAGTTGTCTGCCTGCCGGACTCTTAGCCCTTCCATATGCTCTGTTCTGTGCTGCTCGATAAGGGAAATTTCTTCGCGGATTGCGACGATTTCCTTGGGAATTAATGCACTTTTTTCCGGAGAAAAAGTTGGAGACATCATGACAGATCTTGTGGATGCTAATCGACGATCGTTAATTGGGCAATAGTCAAACAAAATTAACATATAGATACATTTCTGATGGTGTAAGTGCCGGTGAATATTATCATTGAATATAAATAATACCCTCTCGGGAAAAAGGGAGGGAAGAATTCGGGATGCCAGCAGCAGCTATCTCAAAATTTGTGAATCAAAGCGAAATTGATGAATCTTACAAGAGTCTGTCGCCAAACCTGGGCGGAAAAAAGGACAACTATTTCGGAGTCCTTTATCTGTCCAAGAAATTCAACATTGCTCCAGGTGAAGCCGCCTCTTTTGTAGCGGTAGATGGAACGACGGACGCAGGAATAGACGCGTATTACCATGACATCGACAAGAAGACACTGTACCTGTACGTCTTTCGTTGGTCTGAGGACCATATCCAGTTCAGGGAGCCGCTCGAAAGGCTGGGAATGAACGGGATAAGCAAGATCTTTTTCGATCTGACAAAATCAGAAAATGATCATCCGCTTATTGTTTCGCTCAAGACCAGCCTGTTCGAAAATTGGAAGTCCATCGACCGCGTAGTGATCGACTTTGTTTTTAACGGCGACCCTGTTGACGCCGAGCAGAGCAAGGTGCTAAGTTTTCTCAGGGAGACGGTAGAAGACAAGCGCAGCTTTATCGAAAGCTACCTTAGCAGGATAGGCGAGTCGCCAGGACTGCACGACCTCATATTCCACTACGTGTCAAACGTAAACGCCCTTGGAAACATCACTTCATCACGTCAGACTGCTGAATACATCATAAACTTTGACGGTTCACTTGCTATTCCACCAACCCGCGCTGACAGCACTGAAGCTGGGATAGGCGGGAACCAGATGACCGTGACGTTCCTCTCATTGGCGGATCTCCACAGAATGTATAGCGACCTTGGAGAGCGCTTTTTTGAAAAGAACCTCCGCTCCGGCCTTGACGAAGGCGAGATGACAAACATCCATATCAAAAACTCCCTACGGACGATACTTGAACAGCAAGAGGATCCGCAGAATTTCACTCTATATCACAACGGCATAACGCTGACTGCGCAGATACTCGAAATCAACGGTCCTTCAAGCGTGAGGATGGTCGAGCCAAGGATACTCAATGGCGCGCAGACCGTCAAGATAATCAAGCAGTTCGTAGACGAGGAAACCCACAGGCAGCAGCGGGTGGCCCAGAAAGGCAAGAAGCGTCAGGCAACATCAAAGCACGCTGGAAAGGGAGAGGCCACCATAGACGACAACAACAGGTTGCTGGCTACTGCGACAGATGCGCCGTCTGGTCTTCAAAGGATGCTTGAAGAGACAAAGGTGATGGCAAGGATTATCCAGTCAAAGGACGACGAGTTTCTGCAGAGGGTCACCATAAACAACAACAGGCAGAACCCTATAATGCCATGGAACCTCCGGGCCAACGACCTAGTACAGATAACCTTTGAAGAAATTTTTGCAAAACACGGCATCTACTACGAACGAAGGGAAAATGCCTACAAGAACATCATGGAAGAGGACATTGAAGGCAGCCTTGACGCCGAAAAAGGAGTTGTAGAGATCCGCAAGTTTGCACAGACGCTGCTCGCAGCTCGAGGGCAGGTGGACAGGATTTCAGAAATGAAAGAAGTCTTTGAGAGCGAAGCCTGGTACAAGGACGCCTTCAAGGAAGGATCCGTCGACATTGAGCCGAGAAAACTGGTGCTGCTCTACAAAGTCCAGTACAGGTTGCAGAGCGTTATCAGAGAAATTAGAAGCCAGGGTGCAGACAAGTATGGATACGCGCCAAAGGCCAAGAACCTGATCTGGTGTCTTACGATTCAGGGATTGCTGAACGACAGCAAATTCGACAAGCTAGTGGAGACGTACGGCAACTCCACAGGAGTCGAAGCCGGCTTTACAGAGCTGCTAAAGAAACTTGCCAGCACAAAGATCCGGTTCATACTGAGCGACACGTTTGACACCAAGAAATATCGCGACCAGATGGCTGAAGGCAAGTTCTCGTTCCTGAAATCAAAGACAGCACTTGCGGACTGCATGAAGGTCGCGCGCACGCGCTTTGACTGGGAAAAGCGCTCCCTATAATTTTCTAGCCACCGCCGCGCTTCAGGTCCTATTGAAGGGGCGTTTCTACGCCCTCAACTTTTGCTGAAGTCCACTTCAGATTCTTTCTCCTGAATGCTACATCAAGTACTCCCTTTATGATTATCAGGTCCACCAGGTGCTTGTAGCCTATTACCATCAGAGGTGAATACAGCACCAGCTTCCAGTCGTCTTCTTGATCGATCAATAGCGCCATCGAAGATAGGACAAACTGGAGCGACGTGAAGAGCACAAATGAAAAGAGCATGAACATCCACATCCCCTGAAGGATTGCAACTATTCCCGCTGCGCCAATAACGATTCCAAGAATCGGGAGCATCAACATCGTCAATACCGTTATCGGGTACCCGTATTTGCGGAGCATGCCGTACCTGGCGTTGGTCGCGATGTCCTTGTGCTTGATAAAAGTCTGCATGTTGCCTCGATACCAGCGGATGCGCTGCTTGTAAAAGTCGCCCAATTTTTCAGGGGCCTCCGTGTAAGCCATCGCGCCAGAGCTTGCCTGTACAACTTTTCCGCACTTTAACGCCTTTACCGTGATATCGAAATCCTCAGTCAGCGTATCCTTGTCATAGTTGCCGGTCTGCTGGAGCACCCGCTTGTTAAACGCGCCTAGCGCGCCGGGCACAACCATTACAACGCCGAAAACGTCAAAGGCCCTCCGCCACAGGTTTATTCCCACTAGGTAGTCCAGAGCCTGGCAGTTTGTCAGAAGGCCAACTCGGTTTAGCACTTTAACGTTGCCACCGACCCCTGCGACGCTCGGATTTTGGAAATAGCTGACTATGATCTTGAGGGCATCCCTTGCTACCACCGAGTCAGCATCCACCGTTACAACATACTCGCCTTTGGCAAAGAGCAGCCCGTGGTTAATTGCTGACGACTTGCCGCCATTTTCGGGTTTTCTTATGACAGAGTAAAGAATACTTTCGTCAAACCTTTCATGGAATTTTGAAGCTTCTGCAAAAGTCTTGTCAGTGGAACCGTCGTCAACCACTATTACTTCCTTCTTTGGATAGTCCGCTTCCGCAAGCGAGTTGAGAGCTTTTCCCACTGTCCGCTCTTCGTTGTATGCCGGGATAATGATGGTAATCAGCGGAAAGGATGCAGGCGGCCTGACCCTACTTTCAAGCCTCTTGTGGTAAATGGTCAGCGGGACATTAAGAAACGTGTACATGAAAGTCAGAGCAAGGCTAAAGGAAACAACACCCATGTAGATAGAAAATTCAGAGCCGAAATAGCTGCCAACCTCAAACGAGTAAACGGCTGCAATGGCAAGCGGCACTAAAAACACGCATAGATAAACGGCGGCTATTGAAACGCGCTTCTGCCCGCCGGTTCGATCGCCCCTTTTCCACGATGCGAGGAGGTAGGCGCAAAAGATCATGACTGCAACCATTGAGGCCAGAAAAACAAATGTCCCCATGACAACGGTGATTATCACCGCGACCAGAAACGGAATTACGGCAAGCGCGACGAGTTTGGCTAGAAGCGATCTCGTTGCCCCTGCCACACTATCATCTTCCTTGTTGACCCTCGTCATCCTTTGGCCGGCTAATAATGGTCCTTAGCATCTTTTCTAGGCTCATGCTTTCAGTGTCGGGCTGCTCCGGCTTTGGTGCATCTTCCTCCCTCATCGAATCGATCATCTCTTCTAGCTGCCCGTCTGAAACCAGTCCCTGCGGCATGCCTGTCGAAATTTTGTCCGCAATTTCCTGCACGTCGCTACCACTTGATTCAATTATTTCGATTCCGTGTGCCCCGGCAAGTTTCCTTGCTTCTTCAGAAAATCCGGGAATTCCGATGAACACCTTCCTCCCCACCTTGGCGTCGAGGCACCTTGCTAGAAAATTCAAGAGCAATTCGGGATCCACTGGATCGCTGGACTTTTCGATGTCGACCGCAACTGCCGGCTCGGGCTCATCGCCCACATAGGCAACGATGTCAAAAGTATGCTGCACCTGGGAGGAGCCTATAACTGCCGCCCTTGGCGCAGCGTTCACACCACGGGAGCGCAGAGCATCCACTACTGAGAGATGAAATTGAAAGCCGGTCTTGTCCAAGTATTTCGCCACAGCCTCTTGGTCAACTGTGTATGCTGCAAGCGGCTCGAGTTTCATCTCTTCTTTTGCCAGCGAACTTCCGCAATTGAGGCAGATAAACTGCATCTTGCCTTCGGGGGAAAGCGTCTTGCATGAAAGGCACGAGCAATAAGACCCGGGCTTAACATAGTCGACTCCTATGGCCTTTAGCTTTTTCTTGCATTTTGGGCAGACCAGCCCGCCTTCAGCCGTCTGAAACCTCGATTCAAGATCGATATTTCCGCAAGGCAGGTGTTCAATTACCTTGCCTTGGTCAGTGTTTGTAGAACCGCATGCGGGGCAGGCCACTTTTACCACCATCCCATGGTGATCGCATCTGCTGCATTTGCGAATATAGTCAAACGGCTCCTCCTTTACTATCCCAAGTACCTGAAGCGTCTTTAGGATGTCAACCTGCCTGGCAAAGTCGTGGTCGGAAAACCCCGTGTAGGTTAACCCTCCTTCGGGCTTGACTAGGGGCTCGTATCTCGAGATCTTGTTTTCCCTTATCTCCGCTATCTTGGATGTTATGGCACTGCTATCAGATCTGCCTGGAGGGGACGTAGCAATCACTCGAGAACGCACCTCTTATCTATTAAGTTATAGTGACGCGTGCTTTATGAGATATTGTGGAATCGTCTGTAACTTAGCTTACGGTATAAACTAACCATTTAATTAAAGTCCGGTTTACGAAGACGTGTTGGCAAAAAGGCTGTTTGCAGTAGGCGTAGGGCCTGGATCACCCAGATACCTGACAGACGCTGCCAAAGAGGCAATCAGAAAGTCAATGTACATCGTGGGCTACAAGTACACTATTGCTACCATCGAAGGCGTCATTGACAGGAAAAAGCAGCAAGTCTTTGAAGTCACGATGAAAAGCCAGGAACAAGTTTACCAGGAGGTTTTCGGCAAGATGCGCGACGGCGAGTACTGCACCGTCCCATTCACAGGCGATGTCAACTTTTCCGAGTCCGAGGTCGTCGAACGGCTGCTGCAGATCTGGGGCGACGAGAACACAGAGATAGTTCCCGGCATCAGCTCAATCCAGGTGGCAGCCGCAAAGGCTCGCGTTCCAACCGACAAGGCTCTTATCGTAACCTTGCATGTTTCTGGAGACATTGAGCGCAAGAAGGCAGCGCTTTTGGAAGCCGTGAGGGATGGAAGAAGCGTTATCCTCCTTCCAAGGCCGTGGCCAAAGGAACCAGCAAAGCACTTCATGCAGTCCGACGTTGCAAAATTCCTCCGTCAAAACGGGATCGATACCACTTTGCTCAGAGTTCACGTCTTTGAACATCTTACGACGGCAAAGGAGACAAGCTATGAAGGCAGAGTCTCCGATCTAGAAGGAAAAGAGTTTAGTGATCTGTCAGCTATGGTGATAGATCAGACAAAGCGCGAAACGTATCTTGACTTTTAGATTGCAACCTGTATGGCCAGATTACCAGAACTACTTTAAATATCAAGATATGTTTTTCTTAACCATGTCAATGGATAACAAATCTGTTGGCATCGCAGAGGGCAAAGTCTCGATAAGGTATTGCGCGGAATGTGGCGCAAAAATGCTCCGGTCTGTGCGAGTCTGCCCCTCATGCGGTGAGAGCCAGGCGTAATCCTCTCCCCTTTTTATTGCAATCCTTAAAATCATGCGCGTAAATATCACGCCATGAACGAGGCTAGATACCCCGTTTCTTCTACGTACAGGGTCCTTGACGGGCACGACATTTACAGAAGCAACAACCTGATAGTGGCGCTAGTCGTAGTCGAAAGCCAGTTCGGCCGCGACCTGAGGCTATATCGGTGGATGAAGAGGAAGGACCAGTGGAAGGTTGACCTCTGTCGCATGGGAGTAGGAAGATGGAAGTGGGATGAGATATCGGCAAAGGCAAATGAGTTCATCGCAAAGTATGGTCTAGGAATTAGCACGAAACCTGAGAACTAGGAGTCAAATCCAGACTAGTCAGCTAGGCTGGATCAGAGTATTGTCCAGGCCGCCGAGGAACTCTATGATTTCCCATTCTATTATTGCAGCCGCAAAGAGCACTGCCGCCGCGATCCCAAGCTCGATAAACGTCGGCTTGAGAGTATTCTGATAGAATGGGCGCCTCTGATCGCCCCGCCAGGGCTTGTCCTTTACTATCCGCACGATGAGAATGCCACTTCTCGAGATCGCCATCGCGTAGACAAACAGTTCCATTATGCCAAAAGGAGTGACAAAGATGAAAACAGGGGGAATGTTGGCCAGGCCAGGCGTCTGTTCGGCAATGGCGCTATAGACAGTTCCGGTGGCAAATCCAACAAAGGCACCAGTCCCTGCCCCTGCGGCCGGGATAAACATTGCCATGGAGATCCTCAAGTTATTGAAAAAGATGCCATACTGGTCGATTCCCTCGATCTGGTCAGCGAACTGATCCCTAACCATTGCCGCCTCCTCCTCACTAAGGGGAAAGGCCGCGCCCACGGAATATGCACCGAGAAATACTGCTGCGCCGATGCCAAGATAAAGAAGCCGGCGCTTGAAGTTAAAACGCAAGACGGCATGAATTGGCAGAATTGTTATAATTAGTTTTGTCAGTACGCGTTTGTCAAGCTCTTGTTTTTATTCATGTTATTCCTTTAGAAAGGAAGTAGTGAGCAATACCGGGACAACAGATTCAATCTTTCCACAGTTCTTTACCACCGGTACTGAGTCGATAGATTTTGTCGTGCAGGACATTGCCGTAATCATGGTGGTTGCGGCCATCATGCTCGCAATTACGTACAAGCTAAAGCAGCCAATGGTCATAGGCTACATCATTGCAGGCATGGTCATAGGTCCTTATACACCGCCGTTTAGCCTCGTTCGCAGCCCCGAAACGCTGAACCTGTTTGCAGAGCTTGGAATTATCATGCTCCTCTTTGTGACGGGGACCGAGTTTCCGGTGGCAAAGTTGCGATCGGTGGGCAGAATATCGATAGTCACTGCTCTAGCAGAGTCGCTGGGCACGCTTGTAATCGTATTCTTCATCGCGCAAAACCTCGGGTTTTCGTTCAACGACTCTATTTTTTTGGCACTTGCGATGTCCGTTACGAGTACCGTCATTACTATCAGGATCCTTGAGGATGTCGGGCTTATCAGGGACAAGTCATCAACTCTCATCCTCGGGATGCTGATTGTAGAAGACATTATTGTGATCTCTGCACTTGGGGTCATGCAGTCAGTCATCACTGTTGGAACGGTGTCATACTTTGACATCCTCATAAGTCTAGCCATAGTGGCCAGTTTTATTGGAGGGATCATAATTATCGGCAGCAAGTTTGTGCCACGGATCATTGACAGGGCAGGACGAACGAATGACTATGCCCTGCTGCTGATAACTATACTTGGGCTTGCGTTTGGCCTATCGTTTATCGCCAATGGGCTTGGCATGTCCGTGGTAATTGGCGCGTTTCTTGCCGGCGTTCTTGTTGCCGAATCCAAAAGTGCGGCGGTCGCGAGGATCATCACCATACCGCTGCGGGACATGTTTGCCGCCCTATTCTTCATCTCGATTGGCGCGCTCATGAACGTGGCCTTACTCCCGGTGTTCATTATCCCGGCCATCATTCTCATCCTGACATCATTTGCATCAAAGCTGCTGATAGTGACCGGGATGCTGGTCAAAGGGGGATTTGACAACACGACGTCGCTTCGCGCTGGACTTGGAATATCTGCAACAAAAGGAGAGATGTCTCTTGTGGTAGCCAAGGGAGGCCAGGATGTGGGAGCCATTTCCTCTTCCATATTGCCGATACTTGGTGTAGTGACAATTGTCACCACGTTTATCGGGCCATTCGTCATCAGGGTTGGAAGTCGGTTCAAGATTTCCGAGCCTACTGAGGCGGACTCACAGGGTAGCAACAAGCAAAGCTAGCGATTCCGAAATTTCTTCTTGGCAATGACGGCTACAATTGCAGTCCCTAGAAAAGTCGCTGTCAGGTACAGCCACAGGTCACCTAGCGTTCCAGACATGACAGCAGGCGCAAGGGATCTTGCAGGGTTCATCGATGCACCAGAGATAAACGCCAAAAAGAATATGTCGAGGCCCACTATGCCGCCGATTGCTAATGGACCAAAGCCCTTCATGCCCTTTGTGTATACTGTGAAAAATATTACTGCCATCAAGAGAGCCGAGGCGAGTACCTCGACTCCAAAGATTAGCGGGAGAGGATAAGAGTAATTTAGCGCATTGGCGCCAAGGTTGGCGTCCGTACCAATCGCAGCCAATACAAACGCGCCGGCTGCAAACGCGCCTCCCAGCTGTGCAGCAATGTAGTGACCAGCGTAGCTCTTTTTGATGTGGCCCGTGATCAAGTATCCTACGAGCACAGCAGGATTAAAGACAGCCAATGAAACCTTGCTAAAAAAGAAAACCCCGAGTGCGACCCCGACAAAAGGTGCAAACGCAACGAATGGAAGGCCCAGCACTCCGCCAAGCCTTGCATCTATGACGACTGATCCAGTGGCTAGTGCCACCACTACAAACGTGCCGACGAGCTCTGCCAAAAACACTTGCTGCCGGTGGCTCAGCTTGCTAACTGAGGTTTTCAGCAAGATCCTTTACTCTTCTCTCTATGTCATCCCTTATCATGCGCACGCGCTCTATTGATTTTCCCTTTGGATCCTCAATGGCCCAGTCAATCGGGTTGTTGAGGTATAGCATCGGGCATTCTTCCTGATCCATGCACCCCATGTTGACTGCCCTGACTGAATCTCTTATCATGTCGTCCGTTATAATTTTCGATTTTTGTCTGCTGATGTCAATCCCGACTTCCTTCATTGCCTGAATCGCGATAGGATTTATTTCGCCGGCTGGTCGGATGCCCGCGCTGGCAGCCTTGTAGCCTTTTGGCGCATACCTGATGAAAAAACCTTCGGCCATTTGGCTTCTGCCGGCATTTTCTACGCAGACAAAGAGAATGGTTTTCTCTTGCCTCATGATTTGACGGCCCTGATTACGATGGTCGTAATTTTTCTGCCGCCAACCAACTCCCCGCCTGCGAATTCGCGCTCTTCCAAGACGGTGGCATCCCTAAACCCTGCCTTCTTGATGCTTGCAAGGTAATCCTGTTTTGACATTGCACCGTCGATGCAGGCGCTCCATTGATCAACATCAATCTTGCCCGCCTTTCTGTCGGCAACAAGGTCGGAAATCACCATCCTGCCTTTGCTCTTCAAGATTCTGAGAACTTCTTTGAAAGCCTTCACTTTGTCGGTAGTAAGGTTGATGACGCAATTGCTTATGACGGCATCTACTGAATCGCTGCTAACCGGGATTCTTTTTTCGATATCGCCCTTCTTGAATTCTACGTTGGAATAGTTGTTATTTTTCGCGTTTCTTCTGGCGCGCTCGAGCATTTCATCTGTCATGTCAATACCGATCACATTGCCAGTAGCGCCGACATCATTCGCGGATAGGAATACATCTATGCCTGCACCCGAACCAAGATCTACTACCGTCTCGCCTTTCTGCAAACTCGCAAATTTGACGGGAGCTCCGCAGCCTACTCCAAGAACCGATGCCTCCGGGATGGTTTGAAGTTCTTTAGAGTCATATCCCACGTCGGTTGCGGCCACGGACGGGGAAGGGCTGGAGCAGCAGCCAGGACCGCAACACGCGTCCTTGCTGCTTTCCTCCAGCGCTATCTTGCCATAGTTCCTGCGTATTGTCTGCTTGATGTTTTGCTGCCGCTTTTTTTCCATGCTAATACTTTACTTGGGAAACTATTTAAGTTAAGAAGTTGCACGAGTTACAGTTGGTGTAACCATGGAAACCAAGATCCCTGTTATTCAAGAGTGCGATTTCAGCGGGTATGATGCTTCTTCGCTCATGGCTGAGACTGCCAAGCTACGGAAGATAATCACAAAAAGGGGAACACTTGAGATTCTTATTCCGTTGTGCTGTACTACAAACCCAGTTAGACATCGACAGTTTCGCCAAACTTTGAAGGGCATCAGCAGCAAAACGCTGGCCAGTCGTCTCAAAGAGCTGGAGAAATCTGGCATATTGGAAAGACGGGCGTATAACGAGATCCCGCCACGCGTAGAATATACGATGACAGCCAAAGGCCAGGAATTGGTCGAGTCTGTAATGAGCCTGTTCCAGTGGATGCGCAAGTGGTCAAGCAATTAGGGGTGGCATAATGGTAGCCATATTCGGAATTCCGTACAGATCGTTCTTTTCCAAAACCATCTGACTCTCCCTTTCCTTTCTTCGTTTCTGCTCGATCAAGAGGCCTGCCATGTTATTTGACCTGCCAAGATGATCAAACCTTATCGTACATCTTATTTTGGCAAGCAACTTTGCAATCGCACGGAATATCTTTTGCATAAGCAGGTCCCTTATCGCGCACAGCCCCAGCAACTGATCCACGGTAGATTTTGAATCGCTCCTTACACAAAGAGTCACGCGCCTACTTTTTCTGCCGCGTCTAATTGCCTTTTTTATCTCGACTAGATTGTCGGCAAGTGCAAAATATACTGCAAGCATTTCCATCCGCTGCACACCATATCTTTCATTTTTGATAGCGGGCTTTAGCAGCATTATTCCTTTCTTTCCGCTAGAATGGTTGTACCATGCAACGTACCCAGAAGGCGAAGCGTCAGCATCTATCTCAATGCTGTAAGGTCGCACCGTTAATTATATGAGAGAACAAGTATTTGAGCATATCATACGTGATTTCTATTACATCTATAGCATTACGGTAGACTAGGTTGATGGTGTGGCCCCGAAGCGTCATCCTGTACTTGGCCGCAATTCTGCCACCGGGGTTTCCAGTCAACCTAAATTGTGGCGCCAATTCTGCTTCGCCATGATTAGGAAAAAAACCTATCCTAATGAGAATAATTGCAATACATAGTCAACTATAGTTCAGGGTGGCCCACCAAATGAATTTCGACTGCAGTGATTAGGCAATACGTAATAGATCGCAGGACGCCGGACACAAGTTGTAGAGTTTGTGGGCGAGAGCTGAAGGAGATGGCTATTTGCGTTGCGTGTGGACGAGCGATACTATACTGCTGTACGCGTTGTTCAGTCTTTTCAGAGACCAGAATGCATTTAGATTGCCTTGAGCGAATCGCCGTCAGCTGCGAGAGTTGATTTCATGTAACCTACGAAATCGCTGTAGAGTGACTCACGAATGCTCACTTCACGCGCATGCAATTCTCCTGCCAATTTTGACTTTGATGATCTCAGAAATTCTAAAGTAATATCGCTGTCATGCAGGTCTCCGAGCATGTCCTGCACCTTTTCAAGTTGAGGGATGGTTAGCGCCAACCCGGTAGTTGTACTTATCATTTCCTGATATTTCTTTTCCGAGCTACTATCCAACGACTCCAGGATATACCTAATCTTTTTGATGTCCTTCCTTAAGGAATGGAGCTGCTCTATGTTTTTGCTGTCAGAAAGAGTAGGGGCGAGATTCATCTTGATTTTTTTGCAGAGCTTGCTCATGACCTTGTCTAATCTCGCTTCAATCTCCTCGGAATTTATGCTCTGAGCAGTAATCTTGCCCATTTTTCTGAGAGCCTTGGCTTTTCTGACGATAGCCTTGAGTTCATTGTCCTTCCTTCTTTGCAGTGCCAATACGAGCGCCCCGGAATCAGGCGACAGACTGGTGAGCCGGGCTATGATAATATCGTAATCACGCAAGCGGCTGTTGGCTTTGAAGAAGCTTTCGTATTCTGTGATTCGCTTCTTGTTAGCCTTGCGGTTCTTCTTGCTTAGGAGAGGAAACAGGCTGTCCAGCCGGCGCAAGGAAGTGCGTATGTCATGCACCTTCTTTTCCTCTTTTGGGTTTTTGATGTAGCTGTCGAGACGTTTCTCCAGCTGAGCAACAAGTTTTCGAAACTTGGTTTCAAAGAATGAAGACAATTCCATAGTCTAATCCTATTCGCCTTGGATTGAGCTTAGGTAGTGTTGGATTTTGACTTGCAGGTCGGAATTGATTTCCTGAACTGGCCTGTTGCCGTTGATGATCAGAAGATTATAGCGACGCTGCATTCGCTGGAACTCCTTTGCTATCAAGCGTTGATAGATGATAAATGATTCGTACATGTCTTCCGAGAGCCCCAGATCCGCGCCAGATTCGTAATAGTCTAGGAATGTGTTCTTTTGGAACACCCGGTGCACGAGCTCATTCGGATCCACGTCAAGGTAGAATACAAGGTCGGGTACTATGGCAAAGCCAAATACCTGATGCAGCCATCTCCTGCTTTCTTTTCTGACGGCGGCTCTGGCCATCAGGGTATAGATGTACCTGTCAGCGAGAACTATGTACCCTGCGCGGAGTGCAGGAATTATCTTGTTTTCAAGCTGATCCGCAAAGTCGGCTGCGTAAAACAAGCTCATGGTCCTTCTGCCAAGCATATGCTCTCTTTTGGCCTCCATTATGCCCTCGCTGGCCAGCTCTGAGCGTTTGAGACCTGTGTTGAGAACGGCGTGGCCGTCGGCTTCCAGCCAAGAAGTAATAAGTCCTATTTGCGTGCTCCTGCCCGACGCGTCAGGACCCTCTATTACGATGAGCCTTCCCTTGACTTCAGTATCCTGCACATATGGAATTCCTTTGCCGTAGTACCTTAATGGGCGAGGTGCGATTCTGATTTGCTTTTGTGTCATGGCATGTCACCATCAATTCGTTTGCCTGCCCTGATCCTCGCCAACTGCTGGCGCGGCAGTATCTCCATGATTTTTTCCCGTACTTTCTTTTGTTGCTCTTCAATGTCGGTGGTTCCGTCTACCACGGTAAAACCCTCTGGCTCGACCATCGTTTCGTACTGTTCTACAATCCTTCCCTGGAAAATGCGATAGCTCTCATATGGATCGTTGCTAAGATTCAGATCCATCCCGGCTTCGTAGAACTTTAGCTTGGGCCTGTTCTTTACTATCCTGTCAAACGAAGTCTCTACCGGCACTCTAAAGTAAAATGCAATATCCGGCTTGACGGCGAACCCATACACGTGTCGGACCCATTCTGGGCTGCAGCCTCTCACTACATCACGTGCAAACGCTGTATACATGTACCTGTCAGCAAGAACGATGTAGCCGGCTCTCAGGAGTGGGAAGATGTTGCGCTCGTACCTTGCCGCAAAATCAGTGGCATGCAGTAGGCTAAAAGTTGTCGGAGTTAGCAGGTTCTTTTTCTTGCCTCTTGATATTATCTCTTTGACCTGCTCTGAAGAATTCCACTCGGTAAAGAATACAGGAATGCCGATGTAGCGCAGCCACTTTTCTAGGAGCCTTATCTGGGTCGACTTGCCAGAGCCGTCAACGCCTTCGACTATGACGAGCTTGCCCTGCACTGGGTGCTTGGATTCCTTCCTTTTCACGCTGCCCCCACCCTTTGCTTTGATTTTCCGACAACGACGATCCTTTCTTTCTCGGTGACGACAGAGCAGTTCACGGAAACGTCAAATGCATCCTCGAATTTCTTTACTGCTTCTGCGAGAAGAGTAGAAGGAACAAACTGCCTTGTAGAGAAAGGTACAAGCCGCATGTCTATCTTATCCCCGTGTATGATGAGCCTGACGTTTATCCTGCCCCGTTCTAGAATAGCCGACATTTCAAGGCATGCCGATATCTTTTGTATCGAGTTTCTGTTCTGTGGTTCAAGTATTGATCGATAACGGGTAATGAGAAGATTGGCTGTCTTTGCCTTTCTTGCATGTATAATTGAAAGAGCAAGTATGAGTTGTTCCCTGTGGCTAAGGAATGAGTTATCCTCGTCGATCATTAGGTAAAACAGATTATTTAGATTCGTCATGATTGGAAGGTCCGCAACCTGCTTGATGGCATGGGTCAGGATCATTTTTTCCTTCTCACGCAGCAGACCAGAATTGACCAGCTGGCGGACCATGCTTACTGTGTACTCTGGAAGAATTTCCACTTGGCATGCAAAAGTCACGTGAGCCTTTGCCTTTTCATTATTGATGGCACCTTTGTAGAAAGTCTTCGGATCGCGGATAAACACCGAAAGTATACCCTCGCGCAAGCCCTGCGCACTCACTACGACTTTTTCAAAATCAAACTGTTTCATAAGTGTATGAATTATTGTCGACCCTGCTATCGCAGTTTCGACTCTATTGCTTCCAATGGCCTCCGTTTCCGAGAGCTCATCCGCATCCAATCTGACGAAGTCGCTTGTAGCGGATGACACTGCGGAATAGTTCATCTGGTAATTATGGATCTTGTCAAGGGCGTATTCGTGAATTTCTTGGTTGTATCTAGCCATTGCTCTGAGTGTCCCTCCAACCCCTACGAGCGTGGTGTCAGGGCTCATCGCAAATTCCTTTGTGGCAGGCAGATTCTGGCGAATGTGCTTAACTAGCCTTGTATAGTTCTTGTCCGAAAATGTGCCGTCGCCTCTTCCAAACAGCTGTGATACCCTGAGCGCGCCAAGCGGATATGACTTTATCCTCTTGATGTTAAAGTTCTCTGTATAGACTAGCTCAAGGCTTCCCCCTCCCAGGTCAAAGAAGAGAGTGGTTGGAACGCAGGTTGCACGCAACGCTCCTATGTATGAGTACAAGCCTTCCTCCTGCCCGGACAGGACCTTGAATACAAATCCAGTCTCAGAGCGAACTTGCTTTAGAAATTCTTCTCTGTTGCCGGCCTCTCTGACGGCGCTTGTGGCAACCGGAAGAACATGTCGAATAGAGTCAAAGTTAATGATGTCGCGAAATATTCGCAGGGCCTTTATGGTTCGGTATACCTGCTCTTTGCCCAGGTACCCCGTCTTGTGCAAGCCCTCGCCAAGCCTGACTTTGATTCCCTCTTGTTGATAGGTTCTGAATGTGCCGTCCTTTGCAACGTTATAGTTGACCAGCTTCACTGAGTTGAAACCTAGATCGATTACTGCAACTCTCATTTTCGAAACAGAAACGAGTTCAGCTTATGAAAGCTACGATAATAACATTACCTATATTGTTCATTTAGCCAGCTTTCTCAGATGCCCCGGAGTCAGTAGCCATTTTAGCTCGCCCTTGGCCTTTGGCTGGACTGTTGTTAATCGTATCTTTACCATTCCAGCCTTTTTCAGCACGATCCCTTTCGTTCCGTTTCCGAAAACGATCTCGCTTATCATATTACTCAGGTACGGCTCGTGCCCAACAACTAGGATTGAAGATTCTTGTTTGAATTGACTCAGCTTGCGGTACAGGTCTAGTCTGCTCCCCTCGGGCTTGAGCTGACCCCATTCTTCGATCTTTGCTTTCTTGATTCTCAGTATTTTGGCTATTATCTGAGCGGTCTGAAATGACCGCTTGAGTGGACTTGTAGCGACAAAGTCAAACTTTACACCAAGCCTGTAGAGGCCTTGTGCCACTTGCTCGACTTCTTCGACGCCCGTCACGGTAAGAGCGCGCTCTGAATCCTTTCCTCCCGCTGGGAGCCTCTTGCCTGCTTCACCATGACGAAGAACGTAAAGATCCATGACCGAAAAGGGGTGCATTTGTTGATATATCAATTTATCATCATAAACAAATCATTGGCATGAAATGGACTTGAAACTTTTCATGGCAAAAGCGCGACGGAGATCCTTAGGATAGTCGAGATCAAGAATGCAGCAGCAGATCCCTGTGTGTTGTCAAGTGCCGATATTTTTCGTGGCTTCAGCGAATCTATGGTCACTTGGAAATCAAGAATGAAACTTCAAGCCCAGATCTCGGATCATGACTTATGTGATATGACTCATTTTTTGTCAAGGGGATTAGCGAGATCCGCTTGCTCGTAGCACAAACGGGACATTCGATGTACATATTTCTCAATAGTGACGAGCACCAAAAGCAGGATTCGCATAGGACAAAGTATCTATCCAATCCTCCCTTCTTGAAGGCAGTTTCCAAGACATTTGCGCACATTATCATTCAATATCAAGCTAACCTGATAATCCTTGTCGAATGTAAAGTATTAGAGCTATTGCAACTATATTTTTTATTTAGGATATCTTTTTGTTCTGATACTGCATATGACTTCTTACATGAGTTGTCGAGCGTGTGGCACCTGTAGGCATCCTGCCAACCCCCATCCCTGATGCCGCCTGGCCACACCTCTTCGACTTTTGCGTTCGACGCAACTTTTCGATTGGCAGTATAAAAGTCTGTCAATTTACACTATGATCTCGCTAGAGGATAGTAGAAATACCGACCACATTCTCGGTTGTCATTCCTACCACTCTTAAATCTTCTAACGCTCGTAGAATATTTCTACGTCAACAGGCCTCAACGTGATCTCACAGAATCTATATACTTCATTGACATCATCATAGACCTATTGAGACATATGGGAATTATGGGCGCTAATGTTTAATCCATATGACCTTGCTCCTTAGACATGCACACTTACGGAAAACTAGCTTTTACGTGGCTTGTCGCAGGCATGCTCTTGGCTGCGATAGTACCATTAACATTGTCGACGGTGGCCTTTGCACAGAGCAGCACATCCCTCAATGGAGCGGGCGCTACATTTCCTTACCCGTTGATTGACACTTGGAGAGTAGAATACATGAAGGTAAAGCCAGAAGTGAACTTGAATTACCAATCGATCGGCAGTGGAGGCGGAATTCGCCAATTCACTGAAAAGACAGTTGACTTTGGAGCTACAGATGCACCGTTAACCTCTTCCCAGAGGTCTGCACTCTCTGGCGCCTCTGTTCACATACCTGAAACAATCGGATCAGTAGTTGCTGCGTATAATGTAGTTGGAATTCCTGACAAGGGGCTCAAACTTACGGGTCCTGTTCTTGCAGACATTTTCTTGGGCAAGATAACAAAGTGGGATGACCCGAAGTTAACAGAGCTTAATCCAGGAATGCCTCTTCCAAGCAGCGACATTGTTGTAGTTCACAGGTCGGATGGATCAGGCACGACTTTTGTCTGGACCGACTATCTTTCAAAAGTAAGCTCAGAGTGGAGGGACGGTGTCGGCAAGGGCACGGCTGTATCATGGCCCACAGGCATCGGTGGTCCGGGAAATGAAGGTGTTGCAAACGGAATCCGCGGGACATCAAATACGATAGGCTATGTCGAACTTGCCTATGCCCTTACAACAGGAATGGACTATGCGTTTATCCAGAATCAAGCTGGCAACTTTATCGAGCCTTCTCTTGAATCAACAAAGGCTGCGGTAGCAGCATCTGCTGCAACGTTGCCAAGAGGAGAGGATTCATGGGAGACAGTTTCATTGACCGACGCCCCAGGAGCCGACTCGTATCCTGTGGCAAGTTTTTCCTACTTGCTTCTATACAAGGAGCTTAGCACTAATCCCAAGATAGACAGCATGGAGAAGGCTAAAGTGCTGCTAGAGTTTGTGGACTGGGCGATCACCGACGGCCAAGAGCTGGCTGATGAACTGCACTATGTTCCACTTCCTGAAGAAGTAGTAGTTCTCGACAAGCAGACGTTGAGCTCAATAACTTTTAACGGTCAGGCTGTGTTAGAGACAGAGCCAGAGCCTACTCCCGATGAAAAGCCATTTACTATTTCGTCATCACTCGACGGCAATAGCTACCAGATAAGCGGAAAATCAGAAAATGTTCAGGCGACTAGCTTTACCATTCTTCCCGAGAAATCTGTCCAGGTCGTCTTTAGCGGTGCTGGAGATGTTGAAATCACGCTGCCCAAGAACATGATTAGCGGTGTAACCGCTGTGATGGCCGGCAAAGACTCGGTAGAATACACAAAATCGGAAGCCACGGATTCCACAACGCTAAGATTCACGCTCCCCGAGGGAGAAGATACAGTGGATATCCTGGCGACAATGGTTGTTCCAGAGTTCGAAATGGTTGCGCTTTTGATTCTGGCTGCCTCTATCGTGGGAGTAGTGGTATTCACCAGGTTCAAAGACAACGCAATGGGGATTAAATTCGGAACCGGGATCTAAGCTCCTCTCTTTTTTTCACTACTATATAGATCACTTTGATCTATATGGTCATCGTTGAGAATAATAAAATACTAATGACGTATTCCGAAATCAGGCAAGCATTTCTTCATGTCTGTAGAGTCTAGGTCCAATCCAAAACGTCTGCTCTCAAGCTTTTTCTTGAGCGGTAAGAGAAGAGGTGACCGCTGGTTCAAGTGGCTCGTGATAGGCGCTGCCGGCTATACACTTCTCATGCTTGCACTTATTGCGTTTTCAGTGGCTGAGGGTTCTGGACCAGTGTTTGGGTTGGAAGGCTTTGGCTTTCTTTCAGGTACCGACTGGAATCCTGTAGAAGGTAGAGAATCGTACGGGGCTTTGCCATACGTGATAGGCACATTAATCAGCGCCGGCATTGCAATGGTCATAGGCGTGCCAATTAGCCTTGGCATAGCCATATTTATCTCAGAAATTGCCCCGCCAAGGATTGGAACTCCCGTTGCATTCGTAGTGGAAATTCTTGCGGCTATTCCCAGTATCATTTATGGGCTTTGGGCGCTATTCGTCTTTAGATTTTGGATTGTGGACTTTATCGAAAGACCACTCCACGAGGCGTTTGGGGGATCGTTACCCTTCTTTGCTCGCAACCCCTTTGGGCTTGACGTATTCACGGCCGGAATAGTTCTCGGGATCATGATAATTCCGATTATATCATCAATATCACGAGAGATTTTCAAGGCAATACCCAACACCCAACGAGAAGCCGCTTATAGCCTGGGGGCGACAAGGTGGGAGACTGTCTGGAGAGTGCTATTCCCTTACGCCAAAGCAGGACTCTTGGGCGCTGCAATAATCGGTCTCGGAAGAGCCGTAGGTGAAACAATCCTTGTAACCATGGTCATAGGTAACACAGTCGGCGCAGCTGCGATTCCAGACTCGCTGTTTAGCCCTAGTCAGACTCTGTCAAGTGTCGTAGCCAATGAATTCAACGAAGCCGTCACTGAATTTCATTCATCAGCATTGATAGCACTCGGGGCGGTCTTGTTTCTTGTGACCATGGGAATAAACATCGGCGCCCATCTGCTGGTGGCAAGAATGGTCAAGGTTAGTCCGGGGGCAAAGGAATAGTTGGATTCAAGCTTGAAGAACGATAAGCGAAAGATGGTCCAAGATGCAGTCGTGCGCGGGAAGGCAAGACGCAGGGTCATCGACAAGGCTTTCACCTGGGGGACTGTGGCCTGCATTGCTCTTGCGATGATACCCCTCGGCAGCATCTTGCTTGAAGTCGTCAAGAACGGGGTATCTGCAATAAGTGTTGAATTCTTTACACAACCACAGGGTTCAATCGTGACTGGGGGCGGAGGAATCGGGCCGGCAATTCAAGGAACAATTATCGTTGTTGCATATGCCTCTGTTATTGGCATACCCGTGGGCGTGCTGACGGGGATTTACCTCTCTGAGTACGGAGGCAATAGCAGGTTCGCGAATGCTGTACGCTTTTTTAACAACGTCATGACGGGTCTCCCTTCTATCGTAATCGGTATTGTAGGTTATATCTTGCTTGTCTTAACGATAGGCTCGTTCAACATTACTGCTGGGGCGTTCGCTCTTTCAATCATAATGATACCTATCATAGTGGGAGTCACTGAGGAAACCCTCAAGCTTGTGCCGAACTCGATCAGAGAGGCTGGGCATTCCCTCGGAATTCCAAAGTGGAGAGTGACAGTCTCGATCACCTTGATGAGTGCAAAGAACGGAGTACTCACTGGGATTGTCCTTGCGCTCTCAAGGATCGCTGGAGAAACCGCTCCTCTAATAATGACAATCTTGGGAACCAGTCTGTTCTTCGAAGGATTCGCGAGCCCTGTCGATGCTATGCCGCTGAGAATATGGAGGCTTGCATCACAACCCTATCTTCACGCACATTCATTTGGCTGGGGAGCTGCACTCGTTTTGATCCTGATGGTTCTCAGTCTCAGCGTAGCCCTTAGGGTTCTGGTTCTCGAGAGAAAGGGAAAATTCGGCATTAGAAGTAAGTAGATTCCGGTTCTACGGATACTATGTAGTCTATATAGGCAATCATTAATTATGCGACTGCGATATCTCTTTTCGTATGACCAGTGAAGAGTATGCCCATAGTGTTGATTATGGGTCGTCCCTCCCGCGAGAAGGAGCGCGTCAGACTTACAAAGTTTCAGTTAAGAACCTTAATTCGTGGTTTGGCACCAAGCAAGCTCTGAAGAACGTAAGTTTTGATGTGAAGGAGAATACGATTACATCGCTTATCGGGCCTTCAGGATGTGGCAAGACCACGGTTATCCGTTCTCTTAACAGAATGAATGAGATGACCCCTGGTGCAAGCGTAAAGGGAAGCGTATATCTCGATGACGTCGATATTTATGATAGCAGCGTTGATCCCGTGACAATAAAGAGACGCATCGGCATGGTCTTCCAAAAGCCAAACCCCTTCCCGACCATGAGCATCTTTGACAACGTTGCCGCAGGGCTAAAGCTCAACGGCGTCAGGGACAAGAAGTTGATACACGAAATCGTGGAAGACAGCTTGAAAGCAGCGGCACTATGGGACGAGGTCAAGAATGAGCTGGGCAAGCCAGGCTCGAGCCTTTCTGGTGGTCAGCAACAACGCCTTTGTATAGCAAGAGCGCTGGCCATGCAGCCTGAAGTGCTACTGATGGACGAGCCTACATCTGCCCTCGACCCGATTGCTTCATCAAAGATAGAGGAACTCATCAATGAGCTCAAGAGAGACTTGACGATAATCATTGTAACCCATAATATGCAGCAAGCAGCCCGAGTCTCTGACTATACGGCATTCATGTATCTAGGCGAAGTTATTGAATACGGGCCGACAAAGCAGATCTTTGAGAATCCCGAAAGAGAGCTCACAGAACGGTACATCTCTGGCAAGTTCGGATAACTACAAAGTAGATAAGACAGCCTGAGAATCTTTTCGCCTTGACTCGTCTCCTGGACCTTGGCATTAGCCGGATAACCAACATAATTATGGATATGGCTAATCTGTCGGTCAAATCAGTCGATACAGCGATAGAATCATATGAAAAGGGGAGTGGTTCAAAGGAACAAATCTTTGAGTGGTCAGAACAGCTCCGGATTCTCCAGGATGAAGCCACAGAACTTGCGATGGAGCTTATTGCCCGCTACCAGCCTGTGGCAACAGATCTACGGTTCATACGCTCATGCATGGAAATATCGTACGGCTTTTCCCGGTTCGGCCGATACGCCTATGATATCATGGATATTATTGGCACGATGGGGCCACTGTCCCATTGTGACAAGTCACCAGTTCTTGAGATGGCAAACAGCGCAAGGGAAATGATCCACCTAAGCGTCAAGGCGCTCCAGAGTCAGGATAAAAACGCAGCAGAAAAGCTCTACGCCATGGACGACACTGTTGACGCGCTATATCGCAAATATTTGCGCGAAATCATTACTCCCACCAACAAGAAGGAGATGAAAGACATGCTTAACGACCCGCGATGTTATATTTCGACTTTGCTAATACTACGTTATCTTGAACGAATTTCAGACCATGCATGTTATATCGGCGATTCTGTCCACTATATCGTAACGGGGATGTCGAGTCCAAGGAGATAAGAATCATATAGATAACATAGAAGTATATAGTTCACTATAGTCTATTCACGGAAGCTGTTTATTCACTTCATCTCTAGTGCAACAAGTTGAGAACAGGCTCGGATACGAAAGAAGTGCGAAAGGTCCAGTTTACAGGCAGGTCTACTTACGTCCTTTCACTCCCGAAAAGATGGGTTGAAGAGATGCGGGTCAAAGCGGGCGATCAGGTGACATTGATACGGGAACTGGACAACTCACTATCAGTAGTTCCAGTTTCCGCTGCCGCTTCTGGGTCTCCTAATGAAGCCACTGCAATCATCACGCCGGCGGAAGGGAGCAATACGCTCAAGCGCAAGGTAGTATCGATGTACCTTGCAGGGTACAATATTATTCATCTGCGGATCAAGTCAGGAAGGATTAACCCTTCACTTCGCGATGCCGTCAGAGAAGTTGTGAGGCGAAACCTGGTCGGAACTGAAATGATTGCCGACGCATCTGATAACATAACTCTCCAGGTTCTCCTTTCTGTTCCAGAGCTATCAATCAACACGGCTATCAGGAGGATGTATCTGATTGCGTCGTCCATGCACAAGGATGCAATTTCTTCCCTTGCAGAGCAAAACTACGACCTAGGTCAGGAAGTTATCAAATCAGACGATGAGGTAGATCGGTTCAGCCTCTACATCCTGCGCAATCTTGTGATCGCAACGCAGAATGGAAGGACACTTAGAGAAATGGGCCTAAAGGATCCGTCCGATTGTCTGAGCTACCGCGTTGCTGTCAAAAGCATTGAAAGGGTAGCAGATCATGCGTGTGGGATTGCGGAAAGAGCGTTAAAGTTCAAGGAAAAGCTACCAAAAGACTCGCTTCAAAAAATAGAAAAAATGAGCCAGCTGTCCCTGACCGTTCTAACCGACTCTGTCGAAGCGCTGCTACGTCGCGATTATCGTCTAGCAGACAAGACGGTCGAAACTGTAGAGGGTGTCCACTCACTCGAAGTCGATGCTCTCGCCGCCATAGAGAAGGAAAAGATTCACGATTCGGCGAGCATCAAATTGATCCTCGAAAATATCAGAAGGACTGCTGAATACGCAAGCGATGTCGCTGAAGCTGCAATGAACCAGACCATTGACGAGGTTATCGAAAAGCACGTGCCTGCGAAGAACAAATAAAAAACAGGCTAGGGAGCCTTTATTTCCCTAACGCTAAAGTACTTAAAGTCCCATGTCAGCCCGTCGGACCTCCACGCCGCCAGGTTCTGCGAGCTGGTTCCTCCTGCCATGTTGATTATTTCGGCTCGTTGCCTGTGGAGCTGGTCGCTGTCCTTGTTCAGCGGGGAACATGTGGAATCAAAGTCGCTGTTTGTTGTGCCCCATCCACCTCTATCCACAACTACTGATGCGAGCTTCCAGTTGTTCTTGACGACCAAGTTGCCATTCCAACCCGTCACATCGTCGTCGATGTATGACTCCATTTTGACAAATGTCTTGCCATTTTCTACAATGTTGTAAATGATAGCCTTGAAGCCGACCCATTTGTTTTGGATCTGCCTATCCGTTGCGTCAACAGTTCCTCTGCTGCCGGTGTAAGCGGGATGGTTGACCTCTTTTACCCATGCTGCATTGCCATTGCCGTAGAGCCTGGCCTTGTATGCTGAACCTTCGCAAGCGCCGGCAGGATCTGCATAGTGATGGCCTCCCCGGGAATACGCCTGAATCAGCTGAGTCCCGCTGACCATCTTTGCATATCCAGTTATTTCGACGTTGAGCCATTTGTCGTACGAGGGGGACCAGGCTTCCATCCTGACCTGGCTTGCAGAAACCCTCCACGAGCCATCCAATTGCTTTGTCATTAGAGGCAGATTCCGGAATAGCGGATCGCTTTTCGGGTTTGTCATGTCGACGTACCATTCGTTTCCGCCAAAAGCGGTGGGGAAGATCTTTTTTACCCCAAACTTGTCAAGTCCTGTCCAAGTTGATGTAGACGTTGAGTAGCCGTTGACGTCAATCTCCTTTATACTCGCCCAGTCATTCTCGCTATTGCCGTTGACAGTTATTCTTACATGTTTTGCAGCAGTTCCCGAGAATGTATACCTCTCTTCCCACGTGCTAGTCCCGCTGCTCTTGCCGCTGTAAACGTTCTTCCAAGTGATCCCGTCGATGGAAATTGCAACTACAAAATAGCTTATCCTTGTGTTTCCCTGGTACCATGCGATATTGACACTGCATAAAGTTTGCTTCTGCTCAAGATTCGTCCTGATCCAGCTACCTTTGCCGTTGGCAGACCATCTGGTTGACATATCATTATCTATTGCCCTCGCAGGCGGATTACCGGATTCATACGCTGATGCGCGCACGCTATCAACGGGCATTTCCGAGCATGTTGCGGCACTTGCAGGAGCTGTCAAAACATCCAAGCTCACTGCTAGACTCGAAGTCAATACAAGCGCTGCTGCCGCCAATGCCTTTGCGGCGTTTCCAAAAATCCAATGTTTTTCTAGCATTTTCTCCCGAAAAAAGTTTAGGAAGATTGTATTTATTTCGGTCGAACTTTTTTCAAAATCCTGCAGCTTGAGACAGATTGATCAGTATGCGCCCTACTGGCTGCTTATAGAGGCAGATTCTTTAAGGATCAAAAAAGGAGAAAGGGGGATGCTTTTCTAGGTGACTGTCAAGCGAAACTAGTCTTCGTGTTCGTGCTCCAGTTCCACGTATGCTTTTTCAAGCGGCGCAAGCATTGTAGCAGTATTTGTTAGAAATTGCGAATTTGGAGTGCTGCCAGCAATTATTTCCCTGACGCTGACATTTTTGAAATCATAGTCGGCACCATCACTCCTAAAGCTCACCCAATCGCCCATCCAAGTGACGACCTCGCCCCTGCTCAGCTGCTGGCCACTATTTCTGTTCTCCGGTACGTACGATGGATAGTTCTGGTTCATGTATGACATAAAATTCTCGAATCGGGTTGAAGCAGACCACCCGCCGCTGTCAAGGTACTCGGCCACTTTGATGAATTTATTGTTGTTATTCGGGCTGATATATGCTTCTAGCTTTCGCTGTGAGTTGTCGTTCATGTTGTAACCGACATATTTTACAGTCACCCACCTGCCGGTTATAGAGTCTCCATTATCTCTGGTAGCTATTTCGTTAGTATATCCGCTGTTGCCAGTCTCATGATATAGTTCTTTGATAAATCCCATTCTGCCGTCTGCATATACTCTCATCTTGTTCGCAGAGCCGTGCCACGCTCCAGTTAAGTCGTTTGTATGCTGCTCGCCGTTGGAATATAGCTGTACAAGAGCGCCTGAGTTTATTCTAATTTGCATGGTCATTTCCACGTTTCTCCAGCCGCCGTTAATTACCCAGCGAGGAGTGCTTCCTTCCGGTATGTTCCACGAGCCATCAGCGTTTTTTGAAAAGCCTGATGGCAACCTGTCTATTCTTCCATTGTCCCTAAATTCAGTAACGGTACTGGCATCAGTTTTAGTATAGTATTCATTGTCTGTGCCAGTAGCCGTCGGGTAGAGCTTTGCTATTCCGAATTGATCCAGTTCTGCAAAACTGGGCTCGGGAGCAGGTTCCGGCTCGGGTGCTGGTTGAGATTCAGGCATCACAGTCACATTGATTGAATTCCATGCCTGGTTGCCGGCATTATCTGTTGCCCTCGGCACAAGTCTGCGCTCTCCGGTGTAAACTGGCATCGAAACGCTCCAAGACGACCAGTCGCCTGGCGCCTTTGGAGTTGCAGCCTTGTATGAGCCGTCGTCTACACGCAATTCCACGATTCTAATTCCATCGTCGCTGTCCGACGCAATGCCTTTGACGGTTATCGTGCCGCCATTAGTAATCACCTCAGAATCGCTTGCAGGATTAGTTATGGCGATGCTCGGATTGGCACTAGAAGATATCGTGTAGACCTGTATTGCCACGCTTCCGATATTCCCTGCAACATCCTTTGCAAAATACTTTAGAGTACTGGTCGAATTGATAGCCATTGGGCTGACGTATGCACTGCTTGAGGTAGATGGGTTCGATCCATCTGTGGTGTAATAGATTGTAGCCGGTTCACTTGCAGCAAGCGAAACTGACAATGCACCAGTGAAGGTCCCGCCTAGAGGTGACGCGGATACTGTCGGGGCAGTTCTGTCTAGAGTACTATTCTTCGCTTTAGCAATCACATTAACTGTGCTCTGCTTGCTGTTTCCTGCCCTATCTTTTGCGGTGGCATAGATGGTGTGCTTACCTTCTGCAAAAGAGCTGAATGATACAGTCCACGAAGACCAGTCGCCCTTAGCCTTTGGTGTGGCGTATACATATGCCCCTCCATCGACTTTTGCGCGCACCATTCGGATGCCAGTCTCACTGTCATGGGCAGCTCCTTTCACTGTCAAGAACTCTGCAGGCACCGTAGCATCGCCTTGCGGGCTTGATATCGAAATGGATGGAGGCGTAGAATCGATAATGACTTTAACATAGATTGAATTCCATGCCTGGTTGCCTGCATTATCCGTTGCACGCGCCGTTATCCTATAGATTCCTGATGTCTGGACGTTTATGATGACGCTCCACGACGACCAGTCGTTTGGCCCAACCGGGCTTGCTGTAGTATACCTGCTTCCGTTCACCTTAACCTGAACAATTTTGACTCCGCTTCCAGCTTGATTATCGCTTGCGACACCAACCACTTTGATTGCTCCAGTTGAAGTAGCCACAATAGTGTGAGCCGACGGAGAAATAATCCTGACCCACGGACGGGTGCTGTCATCAGTAGAACCGTAGACGTACGTTGTACCGACGGCGCTTGTAGCCGCCGATATTAGTAGAAACATCGCTGCAAACGCAACAATCGTTTTTCTTTTTCTAAACTCTCTCATACACCGAGAGAAATCTTTGGCTGGATTTCATTTAGTAGCTTGTACGTTTGCAATCAAACGTACCTCGCAATCGTAAATTCAGGAGTCAACAGTTTTTTGCTGCAAGCTTGCTGCAGAAAAAAAGCTGCGAAAATACATTTCGATGGTGCGGAATAGAGGCAGCCTCTCTATGTAAACTATTATCGTCGATCATAATCAGAAGATTTCATATCAAAAGATACTATCCCATGTGAATGCGTGCCAAGTTCGCATGAACTCCAGTAAGACTGCGTCGACAAGGATTGCGATAATTGCAAGCGCGAAAACGCACAAAGGATGCTTGGCAATCCAGCTGATAACTAGCGCTTGTAATGGGTCCAGCTAACTTTTCTTTTTCTATGCTCAACTTCTGTCGCGACAGGCTTTCTCATTATGAACAGATATTTGAAGCCCCGCAGGTAGAAGTTAAATCGCAAAGCGCGATTGTGCCAGATCCCGGTGTTTGACGCCTGGCTTCTCCTTACGACAGAGATAATGTCGACAGTCTCAAATCGCGTAGATAGCTGGTCGTAGATGCGAAAACCTACAGGCGTGAACTTCTTTTTGACCCACTGATCGCCTATGAGCCATCCTATGACCTTGCCTGGCCTTAAGACGCGATGACACTCCTCGATCACTTTATCAAGTGCTTGATAGAATTCTTCAGACTCTGCGGAAAGCTTGCCTATGTTGTCAGGTTGATTGTTGTAATCAATATTGTCACCATATGGTGAATCGATAAAAATCATGTCAATGGTGTTGTCATCAAGGGGCAACCTGCGCGCGTCATTTCGCTTGATGTCAGCGCGTGTAGGCGATACGTCAAAAGCAATCACCTTTCTTCCCTCCTCATTGCACACGTCTATTGTGGTGCCGCTTCCAGCCATAGGGTCAAGAACAGTGTCTCCCGGGTCGGTATATCGCCAGACCATGTTGTATATGACAAAGGCAGGCGTGACACCAGCATACTTGTTGCTTCCCTTTGGCGTCTTGCCGTAGCTCTGTCGAGGGAAATCCCAGAGCGTGGTGGATGCAAGCTTTGGCTTTTCGATTTCACTATGCTTCTTGACATGAGCAAGCAAACTATCGTCGCGATTCTCAAGATACTTTGATAGTGCCAGAGCTATCTCTGAATCGAGTGGATCATGCCAGCTTGGCCCCAATGTAGAAATGATCTTTTTCGCGCCATTGACCGAAACGACCTTGCCATTTCTCTGAACCCGCACTTGGTAGGGATACTTGCCTTTCCAGGCATCAGGGACCAAGTCTTTTCTACCATCCGTTTTTGCCTTAAATGTGCCATAGAGGGTGTCGGTGTCAATGTTGAGAAGGAATAGCACATCACCTTTCTTTATCTTCAAAACATTTTCGCCGTAGAGTTTGTTCGTTGCAAATAGCAGGCGGTCAAAGCACTCTTGTTCGCTCTTGGAGGTGCAAGCAAGGATGAATCCGCGCTCTGCCATTTGCAGCAGTGATTTCGGCTTGCAGATTTATTGATATCGGATTAGGAATAAGCTTTTACGCCAGATAATGCACTATTTTGCCATGACCCTTTGTTACATCTGCAATATACGAACAGCCACAATGAACTGTTCTGAGTGCAACAGGCCTGTATGCAAAAAGGACACAAAGGATTTTCCATTTTCAAAGAGCGCGTGCTTGGAATGCGCGGCGACTATCAAGACAGGCCTTGGCGGGACCAGGAAGGACGAAGAGATCTTTTAGAGGGTCGGATGGTCTACAAGATATTTCCTGTTAGGAATTACGGCACCGTAATGAACTGGCGGCTCTAGGTTAAGAAGACAAGATTTCGAGAGCCTCATATTCTGTGAAATCGGATGCGGCAAAGAAGCTATGTTGAAATCAACATTTCATTTTTCTGAGAACATCGAAATCAAGCACGATAAAATAGTGCGAATGCTCTCTCTTCAGCAAATACTGCCGTCAGATCATGCCGACCCGTGCGAAAGAGAGCGAACGAAATTGTTAAATAAATCCTATAGATAATACTAGAAGATGCCTCCTGCTGCGACTATCCATGACAAGCTTAATAACATCGACCGGAATTACGAGCTGGATACAGAAGAATTCACTTTTACATTTAAAGGTAGTATGAGATCGGTAACCGACACAATTCTCGATCTTCTCACTCTTTCCTGGCCTGATCCAGGTCAGGTCATTGACGAGGTAAGAGCGGACAAGAGACTCGTCCTCACGGGAAAAAACACGCGGAGGGGCTTTGGCCGAATCCACATAAGCGAAGTCGAACCATACAAGTCGGATGCTGCCACGGTCGAAGGCATATTGGGTGGCATGAAGAGTAATCATCGGATCGCTGATTTTGCCCGGGCTCTGGTAGCGGAGGACGCCATGGAGTTTGAAGATTACGACGGGCAAAAACATTACATGAAGACATACTATTTGCCCGGTACATTCACATTGCGGCTGACTAAGGAATACTTGGAAGCCGCTGATCCCCAATTATTCATCGCCGATCAGGAAACCAGATTTCTCGCCAATCATGGGTTGGGACCTGCAATATTCAAACATTCTATGCCAGGATTGATGGTATTGGCTCTTCCTCAGGGAAAGACTGGTCTGGAGGGTTTGGTCGAAACTATCAACATGTTTAACGCGATGGATGAAGTAAGATTTGCTACACTTACGCGGGTAGGGGTAAACGAGCAAAGAGTATACCCGTCAGAAACTCAGTACTCTAATGACTATTCAGCGATGAAGGCATGTAAAGTAGTTCTGACAAGCGGATATGACGCGTGGAATCATGCCTCTTTGGGAGGCGTCCCAGGAATTTCACAGGTAAAGGTCGTTGTAATCGACACCGGCGTTTGGAATACGCACACTGACTTGGGTACTACTGAGGGTGGAACTCTTGCCCTTGAAAATCGAGGAACAAAAGACTGGGATTTTGCAAATGATGGTGACGGTGTGCCGCTTGACGAGTCTGCAGATAGTCACGGCACAGCCATATGCGGTGTGATCGGTGCCCAATCTCAAGGATGGGGAGCTGTCGGTGTCGCACCCAAGTGCAAGATCATACCGCTTCGAGTGGATATGGCGGTGGACGACATGGGCACCTATGTCGAGCGAGCCGATGCAATTCATTATATCACCAGCAATGTATCTTTCACAGACAAGTGGGGCAAGACTCGCGGAATTGGACAAGCTAGGCTGGCGGCAAATGCCGGTTACAGATATATCATCAACCTGAGCTGGCAAATGACGGGACCGAGTCCTGATATTCAAGATGCCATAGCCGACGCAGCAGGGGCTGGGAATGACGGTGTGCTTGTTATCGCCTCCGCGGGAAATAATCCATCTGGTGGAGCGGGTGTCGATATTACCCAATCACCAGTGTATCCCGCATGCTATGCCAATGTTATTCCGGTGGGATCCGTGGATACCGGAGGGCTCAAACCATTTACTTGCAACTTTGGAAATACGGTGTTATTTGCTCCTGAAGCCCACTTCACTACTTTGAAAAACGATGAAACCTTATCGGTTGCTGGAAGTTCGATATCGACAGCATTTGTTTCAGGAGTGGCGGCGCTGACCTGGTCAGCTAACTATAAGAAAAACGCCAATACATTCACCAAGGATTCGTTAGACATTAGGGGTATTCTGATACTTGAAGGTAACACCACCCCAGCACTTCCTTCTAACCTCACCCTTGCTCAAAAGATCGGGCGAGTAGATGCTTACAAGTGCGTTGCAGGCGCCTAGATCATACACGGTGTAATTCATGGCAGAATTTGTGCCTAGACTTGGCAATTCTTGAGATATTTTATATAAAACCCATAGCCATATTAGCTCCCTAATGAAGTACTCCTCCAGAGCGCTACTGATGTTGTTCTTAATGGCGCTCTCTGCTGTAAATACACCACATGCTTTCGCATCACATTCCGTCTCAGCAGATCCTCCTGGTGGAGTATTCAACTCGACCCCGTTTGTAACCCTGACGAGCAGCGAGAATTCCACAATTTATTACACTGTCGATGGCTCAGAACCAAGTAACTCAAGTTCAGTTTATACCACGCCCATTGAAATCGCGGTCGACACCGACCTCAACTTCTTTGCACAGGCAACTTCTGACAACCATACGACCGGAGTCGTAACTGAAAGCTACACAATCGATGTCATCCCGCCAGTTGTGATTTCGACCAATCCTGCAGATGGAGAATTGGCTGACATATCTGCAGTGATCAATGTGACGTTTAGTAGGCAAATGAATGAGTCTTCAATCAATTTCGACACATTCAAAGTTGAGAACACGGAAGGCCTTCAGTATTTCGGATTCACCACATACGACCCTGCAGCTAACACCACCACCTTCTTTCCAGATTTTCTTGATGAGTCTTTCGTTTATGTTGTGACCCTAACGAGTGATATCAAAGATGCTGAGGGAAACAACTTGCAAGAAGATTATGTATTTACTTTTACCACTGGACCGGATATGGATATAAAGCTCTTTGAACACAAGCCGGACGGCACCGTCAGCCTTTTAGGCGGCGGAACATTTACAATTACACCCGATCCGTTCACTCAAATTGGATCGTTGACGGTTGAAGACAATCAATTTCCTGATTCATCTCCAAATGATGGCGACATATTTCTCAATAATATCGAGTTCGGAAGCTATGTCGTTTCACAGACAGGAGCACCTTCGGGTTTCGGAAATATTTTTGACAATTTAACACTCACTGCCCATGAAACACAGCTCAATCCTAGCGCTGAGTTTAGAAATAGGAACGTTTCGATTCCTATCACCGACTTTAGTTCTGCAATTTTCTCGGTCGTACCTCCTCCTGATCTTACAAGCGATCAGTTCGATCTCTATAGCCAGCATGCTCAAGTGGGTGTATTCCTTGGATTTGAAGGAGGGTTCTTTGACGCCGATACAGTCGACGCCGTCGGTCCGCATGAGATTCCTGCAGGTACTCTTGAAACCCTTACGACTCTTAATAGTCCTGAGGATACTCTGAGATCCGTTCGTTTTGACATAAGTGCCCCGCCGGGGACTGTGGCAGAGGATCTCTTCAACTCATTTTTGATTCCAAGATACCCAGACATCGATCCAAGCCTTAACAATGTTACATTTTACTTTGTGCCTGCGTACGTGATACCATATGGCGACACTGGCAATAATTTCATGCTTACTCCTTCAATCGGGCATATACGACCGGGGATGACGCTCGTGCTGGAACAGCCTTCCTACATAGAATCCGCGGAAGCCAAAATCGAGCGCGTAAACATGACCTTAGCCTCCACAGGAAACGATGTTGGGTTCAGCTTTGCAGTGACAAATGAGCGTCCCCCTGGAACACCAGAGCCGGAACTGGATGTGAAAGCCCTTTTTCTTGAGATTGACTTTGTGGGAAACGTTGACTTTTCAGATCCTGCTGCATTTGAATCCTCTCCGATAATAGACATACTTGTGAATAAGACGCTTGCAGGATTCGACGAACTCCCAGATGGTTGTGTTGATTTTAGGCTACTCTTATTCAATGAAGGAACAGGCGAGTGGGATGAGATAAGCCAGCTCCGCGATCCTACTCGAGATACTGAGATTCAATGCGGATTCACGTTATCCCCAGAACATTTCTCCAAGTTCGCTGTTGGCGGGGTAAAAGGACAAACCATATCGACAGAGAGTGATACAGATAGAAATCGCGGTGGCGGAGGAGGCGGGGGTTCACGCTCAACCGCAGTCACATCCACAATTGCGGGAGATGACATCGAAACTACAGTCAACACGCAATCAGGAGATGTCCTGGTGCGTTTCGAGAGTGTCATAGATGGAGGCGGACAGCTAAAGATTAACTCTAATGAATTATCAGCCTTTGAGGAGTTCTTTGATGAAGTCGCATTTCTCTCCCAGGACAATGACGAGCACGGAATGGTACGTATCAATGGTGTAAACTATGCAACCACAGGTGATGTCTTTGATATCGATGCATCGTCTGTGAAATTTGATGGTACAGTATATGTCACCATCCCATACGATGAAGGCGCTGTCACCGCATTCGGCGCGGAAAGTGACGTCCGATTCCTTCATTACAATAAAGACTTGGGCATCTGGGAAGACAAAACAGCTAGCGTAGACGAGGATGCAAATACTGTGACTGGCGAACTCGACTCACTTTCTCCAGTTACCTCGGCGATCAATCTCGGCGGCAATCCACAGATTAGAAATGACAACCCCGAAGATAATATGATGTTGCGAGTAATGACAACCCGGCCCTCCTTTTCGCTTGCTGATGCGGGCACGGTAACACTAACCATTGACCTAAACAATGAACGATCGGTTGAACAAGAATACGTTCTCCTGGTGCAGTTTGTCGATCAGAACAATGTTGCTCAATACATTGACTGGCGGCATGGATCGCTGGCGGGTACCTCAAATGTAGAAGTCTCCATCAGCTGGGATGACATGGAAAAAGGCCAATATCGAGCTCAGGTGCTCGTGCTCACTGATCTAGACAGTCCGTATCTACTTTCAGAACCCGTATACTCTGATCTTTCCATTTAGACTTTTTACCATTCGAACCTAAATGACTGCTGCTGCGAACAATTCAGTACTGACCATTCTGCGACGTACCTGTTTCTCCCCCGCGCCCGGACCATCGGCTGGACGGGGAATCTTTCTTTGGAATCATCTTCAGAGTTGACCTCATAGACAGTCGGTGTCTTCACCTTACCCCCTTCCGGGTAGTCCAGCTTTACCACAAACTTGCCGCACTTCACCAGGAAAAGATTTTCAAAACTGCGATCTGGCTCTTGCACGTCATATTCAAGGGTGTACCGCCTCTTGTCTCCAAAGCCAAGGGGTTTGGTGAATGTCGTGGCAAATTTCTTGCTCGTAGGCTTGTCAACCGTCACTTCACTTATTACCAAGTCGGAGCCGGTATCATCATAGACTCTGATATTCAGGTCATTCCACGTCACAGGCACGTCGGTGGCAATTTGGTGCATCACCGTCCTTACAGGCTCTTCAGTGCCGTTCTCGATCTCGTTGATGCGTTCATAGTGTACGAGCATGGACTCTGGATCTTTGATTGTGATGTTTACCTGTATTGAAGGGTAAAGCAGTACTGGGCTGCTAGGATCCATTTTGGCAGGCCATTTCTCACTCCCAAAGATCCTCTTCCCCGAATTCAAGTAAGCAGAATAAACGACTTTCTTTAGGTTATGCTTGAAGACATGCTGGCCGAGCTCGTGGAGGCATTCCCTATATTGTCTGGAGAGGGGCAACAGCATCCTCGCTACATCCTCGCTGAGGAGAATGTGATCCGACCCTCCTAGGTCCATGACCCTCCTTGCAATAATTATCCCGGGACCCCAGATATTGCTATTGCCCTTCATGTCTTTGATAACAAAAACAGTCCCGCTGTGTATGCCTACTCGAACAAACACCGATTCAGATTCTACCCTACCCCGGTTGTACTTCATTATCTTCTGGTGCAGCTGTATAGACAGCTCTAGGGGAATATGCGGCCCTTGGAGAAAGCCAATTGCCACGCCGTCGCCTGTCGGCAAAATAAGCTTTGACTTTTGCGGAACGGCCTTAAACGCGTGGCATTTCCCTATGGCATTGTAGAGAAATGAGAGCCTCCGTATCTGATCTTTTGTCGACATTGTCGGATCTGACAGACCCACTATGTCACAGAAGAAGAAATGTGCTTCAATCAGCTGCTCCGGACTCTTGCGAGCCATAACTTCAACTGCAATGCGCTGGATGATGAGATAAAAGGATTGCTAGGAAATTTCAGGAAGGCAATTCCCGAACCTATGAAACTCGAGATTTTCAAAGGCAGTAGGCAATAAGGAGGTAGATTGGAGTTTCGTAGGCTTAGTCAATCTTCTGCTGCTATTGCATCTCACGGATAGATTCTTTGCTAAAGTATGGGATTACCACAGTTTCACGATTTCGCAATGGTATGAAAAAGTCAGATGAATTTGGTTTCAAGAAGGGTAACTACAAAAAGCATAAGATTCGTGTTACCCGATATTGCTAGATTGAGATTAGACAAAGTAATAATCCTGATTCTCTCGGGCCTAGAATAAATAGAAACCAATATCTCGACCGCTAAAGGCACACGGACCGTCCGTTTCGCTGTCCAAATTCATGGCAAATATTTTGGGGCTAGACCAAAGCTCAGAAGCTGGTTGCAGCAGACTCAGCATCTCAATGTACTTAGAATTCCAGTTTAAAATCTTTTGCAACTTTTTTGATGGGAGACGCAATAGTGATATCTATTCCCTCCGAGCTTTGTCCACCTGCAAATAAAAGTGCCCTTGCCTCGTAAGCGTTATTGCTACTATTCTTCTCTTTAGACACAACCAGACTGCCCGAATCACCCGCGAGTGAGAAGGGTTTTGATGGTGGATCTCCCACTATTGCCACCTGTCCTTCAAAATCGCAGGGATAACCATTATACTCAACTTGAACGGACTGCATTACTGCTATTACCCTCCCAATTGTCTTTCGCGTAGTTCTTCCACGTTTCATGACTTTATCGTTCAGTCGAATATCATCCATCCCCTCCACCTTCCCGATGTTCAATATTTCATACGGTTTTGCATCTTGAATACTTGCGGGAACAATCTCGCCAACTGCAACGTCGTAATGATTTACAGCGTTAGGAGCAGATGGCTTGAGCCTGTTCCACTTGTACAGTTTTGCAATCAAGTCCTGAGGAACTTTGCCATTACCATGTGCACCGGGTTGAATCCAGGCGTCGCCTTTCTTTGCAGCTGGAGGCAGCATGCCCTTCACGTCCTCATTTGCCCCGACGTGATTGTTTGTCAAAGCGTACAATTTGCTAGATGAGCCCACCCTTCTTAGGACGATACCTAGAGTCCCAGTGCCGGAACTTCTGACATTTATGGTGGCTACCCCTCCTCGAAAAGGTCTGTACCGCTTGTCGTCTGGACTTCTAGGTTTAAATCCACCCGGAACTTCTATTACATCTGTCACGATTCCATCGATCCTTTTTGGAATTGGCTCGATCTGTTGCGCTCGCAACTGCTTCTCGGATGGCTTTTTAGTTACAAAAACCACGACTCCAATCTTGTCGGTTATCCTGCCGTCTGAAATCTTGTAGCCAACACCTATCTGCTTGATCTTGCTTCGTCTGATAAGTTCTGTGCGGTGTTTCTGTATCACTCTCGTCAAGAGACGCAGACGTTCGGCTTGCATGCGCCTATTGCAATATGCATTTAGATAACTATTCTGTTCCAGAAAAGATATCTCGGCTAATCTGGACCTTTCCTAGGTTCGAAGCCGCCACGGATTTCTACAATATCCGTGGGTATTCCGTCAATTTCGTTTGGAACTGGTTCAACTCCTTCAGAGACAAGTTCACTCTTGGTCTTCTTCTTATCGACATAAAATACGAGTACAACCTTGTTCGAAATTCGGCCTCGCTCGGTCTTGTAACCCACACCAACTTGACTAACTGAATATCTCTTCCTTAATTCATGTCGGTGTCTTCTCAACACTTGTTCTGCCTTGCGGACATTATCCTGTTCAACACGTACTTTTCCTGTCTTGGTTCGCATCTGTCATTACTAATTCAGAACGAAAATAAAAAGAATTAAAATTCGGCACTTCGTTCAATAGCAGATGAATTACCCGCAACTCAGTTACATTTAGCTATACTGTACATATTTGCGATTCGTACCATGAATGTCTTTAATCATCCAGCATGAATCCTCAAAGGATCGGCACCGCTAGGATTAATAGGGCCATGTTGGATGCCTGATTCTGAACCTAATTCAAAGACCTCAAGAGGCACGCAGACCGACGCGCACGCAACTGAGATTGGCTTTCAAGCGAGATGTCTTACTATAGAACATGATGGACACCAGAGTTCAGCACTCTGGAGATGCGAACTCCTCCGAACCCGCAGCCTGCGGCCAGCCACCATGCCAAATCCCATTTCTCCCGATAACTGATTTGTGGAGCCTCGACTTTTCCTCAGCCTTCATACCTTGACTCTGGTTTTTAGTTACATCCGGATTTCTGATTCTAGTCCACGCGAATTCCTCCTGTCACGATATTCTACTTCAGCCAACTGAATTCGCCAAATTTATTGAGACACTTGCCGGATTTCAGGTTAGCGGTGAATCCAGACAGCAAGCAGTTTCTGTCTGAAGCGTCAAAATGGCTCGGCATCTACTTTCCCATTGCTGCAACAATTTCAATTCTTGTCCTCATTACATACTCACTTGTCATCCTGATTGGCGTCATCATGGGGCTGGCGTACCATAGACGAAAAAAGTTAATGCGAAAGATGGGAGCAACATCGGGCACTTTCTTTGGCGGAGTGTTTGGTCAGGAGGGAGTAGACTACCACTGCCTGAATTGCGGCACCAAGCATAACCAGCTTGCATGTCCTAACTGCGGTTCAAAGATGAAAAAGGCAGGCTTTTAGCACAGATTCTGAAGTTTCCTTACAATTCAAAGTAGGGTATAGGATATCTTCAAGTCGCCCACATTTAATATTCTATGAATCTTGCCTAGAAAAATGTGTTAGTAAAACCCTTTGAAGCCATAATGCTTCTTGCTATGACATCATTTGCTCTACTTGCTGCACCCACTGGCCAGAACATGATAGCTGTGGGTGAAGGAACTGATATTTTTGGCGTGGAAATGATTTATCCGACAAAGGAGGGCGGGCAGGAATGGTATGTCAACATGCAAGAGCCCAGAAGCGATTCCTTTTTCAGAAACCTGGTTAACCTAGATCTATTCAACATCGGTGACTCTTGGCATGTCTCTGCCGACCAGGTAAGGATGGAAGCTTGGTCGGAGGAGGACGAGAAGTGGCTTAATGTGGAAGTCACCGCCTATGCAAAACTTGAAAGTGGATCTAACGAACTCTTGCAACTCTATTCAAGAGGCGGGCATCACACCGACAGGGACCAGTGCGAAGGCAGCGCCTACAAGGCGAGGCTGTACGGGAATGGCGTCGCAGCCTGGACCAAAGAAATTACTCACCCGGCTTATGCAGGCAACAGAGGTGAGAACCAAGTCACAGACACACCACTGGAGGGCAGATGGGTCGGCTTCAAGGCAGTCATTTACAACTTTGAAGAGGACGGCGAAACATACGTGAGGCTCGAATCCTACATCGACGACGACGTAACTGACTCGGACGGCAACCTTGTCGTAGGGAATAACTGGAAGCTCGCTTCGGTCGTTGAAGACAGGGGAGGATGGGCTACGGACAATGACGACTTTAACGAGTCTTGCGGCAGGGAAAGGGACGAAATCCTATCGGAACCCGGCGGAACAGATTCACAGAACATCGTGGGGTTCCGCACTGACGGCATAGACTGGAGCTTCAAGTATCTCAGCGCAAGGGAAATCGATCCGCTTGCCGAAGCAAATCCGGAAGTACCGATGACGGAGATTCCTGAGCCAGAAACTCCAGAAGTCCCTGTCGACGATGCTCCCAGCCTACTTCCACTAGGGTTCCTGATAACAAACAGTTCGCATTCCCAGGATGGCACGGCAAACATAGGAAGTATTGATTTGATCGCCAGAAAGGTTACCACTAGAACGCATGGTGATGTAGGAGTGGCGGTGATCCAGGACGGTCAGGTTCTGGGTGTTAGTTACATCGAAGCATCCGACCTTGACATCAACTATCAGCAGCTGTCGGTACCAATAGGACCAATCGAGGTCTCGGGCAGCTACCAAGTCCAGGTATTCTTCTATGGCGCAGGGTACATCGCAGCGGGAGAAATCTATGCTCCAACGGGGTAGTGCATTGGCAAGCGCATAGTCAGCCGGCACATGCTTTCAGATAAATGATTTTAATATGCAGGCGGCATGACTGATCCGGTGGTTCGCAAGCGACCTGAACTTGCCAGCATTGCACGAAAAATAGAACGCTTTATCATCAAGTATGTTTCGAGAAGCACTGCGAATGGATTGGTCATTGGACTCAGTGGCGGTCTCGATTCTTCAGTTGTACTAAAGCTTGCTGTAAACGCCCTTGGGCCGGAAAAAGTCTTCGGATTGATATTGCCGACCGGTGCGACACCGGATCAAGACATCTCTGATGCTATAGAGCTTGCAAAGAATCTCGGGGTACAATACAAAGTCATCAAGCTTGAACCATTGATCGAAATGTACATTCAAGCTTTGCCCGAAAATAAAAGGGCACGAGGGAACCTGTCAGCAAGGATCCGTATGAACATCCTGTACTATCACGCAGCGGTCAATGGATATTTGGTCATGGGGACCTCTGACAAATCTGAAAAAATTGTCGGTTTTTTCACAAAGTACGGAGATGGCGCCGCTGATCTTCTGCCGATAGCAGACCTCTACAAGACTCAAGTGCGCGATCTCGCTTCATACCTGAAGATTCCTGCAGCGATAATCGAAAAGAAAAGCAGCCCACGACTCTGGAAGAATCATCTTGCCGAAGAAGAACTCGGGCTCAACTATGAACAGCTGGATCCAATACTCGAGCTGCTGGTCGAGAGAAAGAAATCGTCAAAAGAAGTTGCAAGAAAACTTGGCGAATCAATAAGTGATGTCCTTAGGGTTAAGGAAATGATAGACAAGACTGCGCACAAGCGCAAGCCCATTCCTTTCGCAAAGCTCTAGCTATTCTACAATCTTGATTATCTTTTCCTCAACCCCGATGTCGGTAGGGCCACCTTCCAGGATTATTTTCACCGGGTACTCTTGCCCAACCTTTGCAGTGGATAGCGGTACAAAGGACGCTATGAGCTCTGCGTTCGTTGCCTGCTCGTTAAAGTCGACATTTCGATAAGTGTAGCTGGTCATGTTCCCCGCGTCTGGCAGAAACCTGAACTGGATAGTCTTGAAATCCTTTTCATCTACTTCTTTCAGCTTGCCATTCTGAACATAGCTAATTGTCATGCTGGTATGCCTGAATTCGCCCCTCAATCCCGCAAGGTCAGTATTGAGAAGCTCAGACGGGGCCTCTATTCTCAGGAGGTTTTTTTCTGGAAGGTCTTGGACCAGACTGATGACGCCGGAGGAATAGCGCACGTAAGCAGTCTTGCCGATCTTTGCCTCAACTACTCCCGTATCGGAATTTGAATTGTCAGGGGCAGCATGGAGGGGGTTAAAGAAAAGGCCGACTATTAGAATTGCTGCAAACCCGGCTCCGGCGGCTACGATGAAAATCAGGTACTGCCGTTCCAAAATGACAAATCCACTCAGGCAGAATTCTATTAATAAGCTTTGGTTCGAAAATGAAAATTCGAAGCGATAATCGGCATATCACATGCCTAGGAAACTTTGTACGATTGAAAAGATTTTCATAATCCATGCGCGAACCATTCCTGCATGCGAACGTTGGTCCTGCTTGTTGCGCCGCTTGTCGTCCTTAGCATGGCAGGATACCACGCGTATGCACAAGCGAGGATTGTAGGCCCATCAGACAGCGTTAGAGTAGTCATTTCCGACTGGGACCTCAACGCAAATCCGCAGGGAATTGACAGGTACGAGGGGTCTGAAATCGTTGTGTTCCGCACAAGCAGGGACGAGGTGGGCGAGGCTCACCCAGAGATTGTCGAAACTGGAGCAAGCACCGGCCTCTTTGAATTCACGATACAGCTGGAAACCGACGAGCGCGCATGCAGGCTCGATCTACTTGAGGATCCAAGGTTTGAGGCAGTAGGCGGCTCCGACCCAAGCGTGGGAGTTTGCCCAGGCGACGTGCTTCTGGTGCAATACGAAGACAACAGGGGAGCAGACGGAAGATCCACTCTGGTCGACTATGTCTTTGAAGTCAACAGCTGGAACCCCGAGTTCACCTCTGACCGCGCCAGCTATTACGCAGGCGACAGAATTACTGTTAACATCCAAGATCCCGACGCAAATCGCGATCCGGATCTTGCCGACAGTCTAAGGGATGTGCGTGTATTCTCTGATAGCGATCCAGCGGGCCGGCAATTTTCTGCTATTGAAACCGGCAGAAACACTGGTATATTCAGGCTGACTTTTCTGACGTCGCTCCAGCATCAGAACAGCGCCATACAGGTCAATTATAATGACGAAGTAACGGTGCAGTATATCGACGATTTTCCGGCAGACTTTTCAGCACTTCAGGAAGAAAAGAGGTTCAGCTATGTGATAGCTTTTGGTGCTACAACTGAGGACGGAGTTCTGACCACATCGGCACCGGCGGTGAGGACCGAGGAGCCCATGAGCTCTGGCAATCTTTTGGTAGGCCAGCAGGTAACGCTAACGACGGTGGTGTCGAGTTCCTTCCAGCGGGACACGGTCCCATTCGTGGCAATAATGGAAATAAGAGACGCGGCTGGGGTAACTGTTTCCTTAGGGTGGCAAAGCGGCACCGCTCAACCACAAGGGCACCCGGAGCTAGGGATGTCATGGGTTCCGGACCGGCCTGGAAATTATGAACTCAGGACTTTTCTGATCTCTGACCTGGTCAGCCCCAGAATACTTTCAACTGTGACCTCATCTACGGTCACAGTCACCTAAAATGGCAACGCGTGCCCTGGCTTGCCTTTAATATCATAGTGTACAGTGGCAGTACACATAGAGGTTTTTTCCAGCTAATTTATATCAAAAATTCATGTCAGTTAGTCCAATGAATAACCTACGGCAATTGCTCGTTGCGATTGCAGCTTTGACCCTCTTGTTCTCCGCGGTCAGCAGCGCAAATCCAAACTATTTTGCTGGATATAGCGCCTTTGCAGATGACGAGGAGGATGATGGGGAAGATAATAGCGGATCCTCAAATGAAGATAAAGAGGACCATGACGATTCAGGTCGCCATGAAACTGATGACAAAAGCGATGAACATACAGTCACAGCCACGTTTGGAAATAGCAGCACCGTAGAGCTGGGAATCGACAACGAGGTCGGAGACGATGAGAGCAGCGCAGGCTCTGTCGAGGCTGACCTAGAAGTCGAAACGGAAGGCCAGGATCTGCCTGACGGCGAACATGACGTTTCGCTAGCTTGTGAAACACCAGCCTTTGAAAAATCCTTCGACAGCCCTATGAATGTAGAGGGTGGTGACGGTGAGTTCAGTGGCGAGCTCTTGCTTGTGAATGGAACTACCTATGAAAACTGTGTGGTTTCCATCGGCGACATGGATGTTGAGCTACCAGACTTTACGGTATTAGCAGTCGCAGCCGACGAAGATGATGCAGCCGGCAGAGACGATGATGACGAGGAAGACGACGATGATGAAGCCGGAAGAGGCCATGAAGACAGTGCCGGCCTTGAAACTGAAGGTGGCAAGGTCCAGCTGGAAGTAGAAGTCGAAACGAACATGACTGACGGCACCTATGATGCCAAGTTCACCTGTGAAGAGCCAGCCGTGGACATGACTATTGAAGACGGCTTCAAAGTAGAGGACGGTGAAGGCAAGCTCAAGGCAGAACTAGACCTTGCTGACGGTACGTACAGCGGATGCAAGGTTGAATCAGGGGACGAGCTCATCGCGTCATTTGACTCGTTTGCAGTAAAACAAGAAGACGAGGACGATGAAGAGGACCACGACGATGTTGTCAATGAAAAGCGCGCGGAAAAGAGGAGGGACATCGTCTCAAGGATCGACGCAGGTGAAGAACACAAGAGACGCATGAACGCCAGCCCTGCAAGCACTGGTGACTATGATCCGGGTTGGAACTATACTCTCGTTGCCAACGGCACCGCAAGCCCGCGCAGTGGAATTGACAGCGATACCGAGAGCGTGAACGCGTCAGCAATCACTGTAGATACGGACGTCAAAGTCAATCTCGACATGAGCGTGTGGAAGTCCAACGATGCGCTCATACTGCTGAGCGTGCTTAATGGCACGGTCATGGTAGATGACGACGAGTACACAATCGAGCTAGGCTATGCGCTCTACTCTGTAAGCCACGACGCAATGAGAATAGGCGCGTTTGTCAGCGACGACGACGGCAATATCTACAAGCTAAAGCTCCGCGGAACCGCCACTGGAGAAGACGCTGAATTCCCGACGGCATCAGGCGAGTCCATCGACATGGTCTTCGAAGGGAACAGCGGCGCTGCAAGAAACTCCATCAGCGGATGGGAGCTAGATCTCGAAGGAACCGTTGAAGCAGAATAGAACCTGACCGCTATTTTTTAGCGGCACTCTTTTTCTCTTTTTTATCATCTAATACAGAAAAAGGAAAATACTAGCATGATGATTCTTAACTGTGCCTTGCAGAGGGCTCTGCACAAAATACAAAGCAGCCAGGGAAGAGCGCGGAGGGCATTACGGCAACGGCCACAAGCGATGCAACGAATGCGAGCTATTTTTGGCGTGGTCAGGAGCAAAGTGTCCTTGCTGCAAACAGGTACTAAGGACAAAGCCGCACAATACCCGGCTCAAGGCTAGAATGCGGGAAAGCTAACTATTTCCCATACCTGCGGACCCTGCGCTGGTACGTTCGAATAGCCCTCATGAGATCTATTTTGCGGAACTCGGGCCAAAAGACGTCCATGAACATCAGCTCAGAATATGCGCTCTGCCAAATCAAAAATCCGCTGAGCCTCTTTTCACCAGAGGTCCTCAGTATGAGGTCAGGCGACGGCTGCGGCAGATGCGACGTGTAAAGGTGCGATTCGATGGTCTTGCCGTCTATATCTTCGGCCTTTATCTCGCCCTGCTTGACTGCCAGAGCAATTTTTCTGACAGCGTCGACGAGCTCTTTCTGCCCGCCGTAGGCAATGGCGATGTTTAGGAACATCGTGTCGTAATCCGCAGTTGACTCCTCCAGCTTTGTCAGTATTTCCTGGAGGTTCTGGGGAAGCAATTTTGTGTCGCCGATGGCTTTTATCTTCATCCGGCGTGTGTGCACGCGCTCGTCGTCGTAGAGCCTTTGGAGCTTTATCTCCAGCAGCTTGTAGATGTTCTCCAGCTCCTCGTCCTTGCGCTCAAGGTTCTCGGTCGACAGGACATAGAGGGTAGTTATCTTGATTCCGACGTCGTGGATCCAGTTGAGCAGCTCCTCGGCCTTGTCGGCACCATGGGTGTGGCCCTTTCCGACGTCAAAAAAGTTGTACTTGGCCCATCTCCTGTTCCCGTCAAGTACTATGGCGACATGGTTTGGGAGGGGCTGTTTAATGATTTCCGACTCTAGGTGCCGCTCATAAACTGAGTAAATCCTGCTGAGCTGCAGGAAGGTTTCCATGAGAGCCTTGCTTCCCCTGTCAATATTTGTCTGGAGTCCCATCTGACATCAGCTAGGTGCTAGATACGGATTACGAAACTCCATATATTTTCAATGTGTCACTTTAATGTCGAGCCGGCTAAAAAGTCAGGAAAACCTCTTCAATAGGCTCCCTGACGCCCATCGCCCGGATTGACTTTTCGAATTCGCGCTTGCCGTCAGACACCAGGATCTGGAGCCTGCCAGTCCCGCTCTTTTTCGTCATTCTATACGTGGCAAGGAACTTGCGCACATCACGGGATACGGTTTGAGCCGGATCCACGAACCTGACAGTAGGCAAAAGCGCATTCAGGTATTTTTTCACAAATGGCAGGTGTGTGCTTGACAGGGTAATGACGTCCATCTTTTCGTCAACGTTGTCGCCCAGAACGCGTGATATGACGTCAAAGGTCCGCCGCTCGTTTTCAAGATGAATCCCATGCTCTATCAGTTCTATAATCGGAGTGGCGTCAAACTTTGTCACTAGTATGTGCTGAGGGACCTCCCTTCGAATCTGGTTCTCCAGCTCCTTGCTCCTTATTGTTCCACCAGTCGCCATGATGCCGATGTGTTTTTTCTTTGTCATCCGCGCCGCCTCTTTTAGTGGCGGCCTGACTCCTATCACCGGCACGTCTTGCACCGCCTTTCTGACCTCGTCGAGCACCTGGACTGACGGAGTGTTTGAGGCCACGATCACCACCTTTGGCTTGTAGCGCTTCAAATAATTTATCGTGTTGACGATTATCTGTCGTAGTTCGCCGTGAGACTTGCTCCCATAAGGAAAGTGCGCCCTGTCGGCAAAATAAAGGAGATCCTCGGCTGGAATCTCCCTCCGGAGCTCGCGTACTACCGAGAGCGATCCTATGCCGGAATCAAATATCGCCACAGGGTTGCTGGTCAACTGCTATTCTCAATGTTAGATGTAAAATAAACGTACACATTCTTGAATTTTGTACATTATTCGAACAACATTATTGGCAGAACTACAAATGCAACACTTAAGAATGGCTCCAACTGAAACCAGAGAGATTGAGTATCAAAGCAGCTGTGATTGTTGCTAGTGGAATCGCATTAGTAGCGGCGCTTGTGGGCATCTTTACATGATTCTTCGACGATGGTGGAACAATCTCAAGTTGATGACAACAAGTGCAGATTTCCTACACACGAGGTCTTTTTAATGATGGGATTGATTGCGAACTGGACTTGATAAAAAACATGGAACGCGTCAAGTACTGCCATCCCGAGTATAGCGACGGCGAAATCGATGGCCTCATGAAGTATTTCCGGTTCGAAACGTACCTCGAGTTTCTCGATTTCATGAGAAAACACAAGCGGGACTAGCGACAAGATTAATTGCTGTTAAGTGCTGGCTCTAGGATAAATCGCAAAGTCCTCATTGCCGCCATGCATCAGCCAAACACAGACTTGAATTCCCTCTCGATATCGCGTCTGGATTTTGTTCCCAGGACTACCGGGGCTTTAGGCAGCCATGGAATAAACTCCCATTTCCACAGGTCGTGATTGCTGTCATGCTCTGCCATCGCGTGGTTGGAAGTGTTCACGAAAACTACGGGATGTAAAGTGTCCATAAAGTAGTAATCTATTTTGTGATTCACGGGGACCTTGTCCTCATGAATCGTATCGTATTCCAGGTTGTAATTTCCGCTATAGATCCCCTGAAAAATCAGGTAATTCTTGTCAGAATCGTCCTTGACGAATTGAATGAAAAAAGTTTCGACGTCAATCAACCGGCCATAGATCAGCTTTCTTAGCCATCTGTAGAATCCATCGACAAAACGAAACTTTCGCAACTGCTCATTATTGAAGAGCAATGAAACTTCAATCCTGACGCCTTCGGGACCCGGTTCGCCGGTCTGGCTTTTGAAGCAATGGACTTCGCGGAGAAAATTGTCCAGCGAATCAACCGAAGGCTGGTAAATGACAGGTATGACCTCATCGATCTTGTCTAGACTTACTCGAAAGATACTGGGACTCCCCTGTACAGCCGGATTATCCAGAAATTTTCTTATCCTATTGTAAAGCGCGTATAGTTTGCTTGACCGGATGTCCATGCCGGATTTAGCCCATTCCCAGAGTTCGGCCTTGCCCAAATTAAAGATCCATCTGTCATGCACAATGGCTTTTGCGGATTCAGGAAGGTTCCTTCTCTTGGAGGACGCAAGTTGATAGCCTCTTTCCGTTCTTGGCACACTAATTTCAGCTGGATCTACATCAATTCCGAGCATGAATCTTAACTTGACCGGAATGTTGCCCATGTAGTCGCTGTTTCTATTCGTGCTACTCCTCACGACAAACCTCACCAACCCAGTTTCAGGAAACACTCTTGCAATATTGATCGTGCAGTTGTCCCAGTCAAGCTTGATTAAGGGTTTGTCCTCCATTATCAGAAACTCTTTCTTGCCCAAGAATTTTTTTACAACTTCATACTCTTTCGTAAAATGGGAGAACCAGAAAAGGTCATCTTCATCGCCGATATGTTCCCTTGCATCGGTCAGTGCCGGCGAATCCATTCAGTTGGGCTAAATCGTGTGGATGCCTATTAATGGTTCGATGGTCATGCACTGTGCAAAATGTTCCGTCTTTCCAAATTCTCTCGACAGTTTAACAATCGGTCTTGTCCCCGGTCGGCATGTTCAAGATCGTCACTCTCAACAATTTCGACACCGGTTGTATTGCCAAGGCGGGCGCGCATGGCGCAAAAATTGAGCTGCATGATCGTAAAGATTAGCTTGCCTCTACAATAACCGTTGAAGCAATTCTTGGCAATGTCACTGCTAGGTCAGATAAACTTCGTCCATAGCGTCGGCCGCGTGAGAAGCATTGGCCAAGCGCCACAATACGTCAAAGGGCTCACATATGACAGGCTGCACGAACGATTCGAGAGGCCTCACAACGCAATGGGAAATAAGTACCGCAACCCGGTCGAACGGCTTTACGACAGGATTGCAGTTGCGTTCAGTAGGATCGCAAATCCTATCCGCGCATTTGAGAGTTCTCTTCGCAGGCTAGAAATATCAATCAGGATCAGGCCTCAGTAGCCCTACTGGTTTTTTCGTATCTGGTCAACTATGCTGCCCTGAGCGACATCGCCAGCCTTCATGAATTTGACTGAATCGACCAGCGCATAATCGGGCAGAACGTCGAATTTTTGGGGCCGTGTCAGGTCATGCCAGCCGAACTTGATGTATGTCTTGCCGCTATGGATGTCCCGGAACTTTCGCAAGCTGTCCAGGCTGGAAAACGATCTATAGAGTGCATGATTTATCCTGTCAGATGCCAGCTCTACAGGATATGCAACAAATTCGTACTTTGCCGGGTGCTCCACAAAAACGACGTGGAAGGCCGGGATCTTTCGGCGTTGACTTTCTGCGACCTTCGCCCAAGCATTATCCGCGTTATGGCGCTGGTCAAAGATTGGCGAAACCACGTGCTGTTTCTGGTCGCCAAAATATCCTATTCCCAGGAATTCAGAAAACCTGACAATCGGAGTCGACTGCAACCATATCTGCAGTGACTGATGGGTATTTCTAGGTTGGCAGCAGTTGTTATATTCTGCTGGAGTAATTATCATTACATGTTCAGCCGAATAGGAGCCGTAATTCTCCTCGTCTCGGACATGAAGAGGTCCGTAAAGTTCTACCGCGACGTCCTAAACATGCACCTGAAGGAAAAGTCAAAGGACTGGGTCGAATTTTCAGAGCGAGGGACCGTCCTTGCGCTTCACCCTGCAAAAAAGAAAAGGTTCCCAAAAAGCAATAGCATGCTGGTGGGTTTTAGCGTAAGCGACTTTGACGACATTTGCAACGGGCTGAAAAAGAAAAAGGTAAAGTTCTACAAAAAGCCCAAGGACGAGCCTTTTGGCAAGCACGCAATAATACAGGACCCTGACGGGCACCTGATATCAATAATGCAGATGCCGCAGGAAGGGCCACTACAAGTTGGGTATTATCACGGCTTTGCGCCTGCCTGATCCCTGAACCAGACATATGCGGGTATCAGCGGGTGCGACAGGCCCAAATCCCCAATCCCTTTTCTGTTGTAACATACCATCACCATTCTTCCCAGCAGTGCCGGGCGAGTGTCTGAAGTGATCTCTCCTTCCTTCATTGGGCCGTAGAGCTGAAAAAAGTAATCCTGCCTATGATAGGCGACGTGCTGCGCAAAGCAGTCGGAGAGAATTGCGGGGTCTCCGGCGATCCTTTCTGGCTCTTTTTTTTCCACCGCCAGCTGTAGCTGCCTGTTCACGTACTTGCTCCGGATGTATTCGGGGTCTAGCTTGCCAGCAGAACTATTCAGGTAGATGTCTATTTCTTGGCCCAGCTGAGTTGCTGTCTTTTGGGCAAGCCCTGATGCTTCCTCAACCTCCTCGTTTTTCACGCCGCCGTCCTTGCCATAGAGGTACATCATGCACATCAGCTCGTCTCGGCCAACAAATGGAAAACCCCTCTTGCCGGAAATGAATCCAAAAATCCTTTCAGAGAAATCGTCAGGCAGGACCATTGCGAGGTACGAGTCTGCAACTATCACAGCAGGGCGCAAACAACAAGACATTTATCGTTCTTATAGTCCTATGGTTGATGTCATGTCTCAAATCGATGCCACCAAAAAGATCTACCTCATTGTTCACGGGCAGCGCCAGTTGATCGACACGGTCAAGGAAAAACTTGCAGAAAAGTTCGACAAGGGGAACATGCAGCCAGCATCTCTTGAGAAGGCCGGCGATGTCGGAGAATACGTTGCCATGATATGGCCACCGATGGCTCCAAACGAGATTGTAGTGAGCCAGATCACCGGGGAAAATCCAGCTGGAGAAGGACCTCGAGGCATGGGTGCGTGGGAAACCGTCGCCATGAAGGAACTCTTGCGGCTGCCGCTAAAGTGAGGATACGAAGCAGCTCAATTGTTTACCCTATAGTTTACTGGTTTGCACACCCGCAATTAATAGCGAATCTATGCAGACATGCGCATGACCGGTTTTGACAAGAACTGGAGCAACCAGAGCCGATCAGGCGCCAGCGATAAGCTCAAGGAAGCACTCGCTCCCCAGGGCCCGCTAAAGCCTAGGATCGAGACGGCGGTTAACAAGCTACAGTTGCAGACATCAAAGTTAGATACCATGATTACAAAGCTGAACGAGAGGGACGCTTCTCTCTTCCGCAGAGTAGTCGACTCCATGCAGAGGCACGACGCGGAAAGCGCCAAGGTGCTCTCAAACGAGCTTGCAGAGGTGCGCAAGATAGCCAAGACTCTTGGCAACGCCAAGATGGCGCTGGAGCAGGTATCAATGAGGCTATCAACGATACACGAGCTTGGCGACGCGATGGTTGCGCTTGGGCCGGCGATGTCAACGATAAAGAATCTGAAGCCGAGCCTAGGAAGGTTCGTTCCCGGCGCAGACGCGGAAATCAACAACATGCAGAGCTTACTTGGCGGAATAATGATGGAATCGATGCAGAGCAACGGACTGGGAGTAGAAGTCAATACCGGTTCTGGCGGCGACATTGACCAGATAATGATGGAGGCATCAGCAGTAGCAGAGCAAAAAGTCACAGACAGGTTCCCGTCAATTCCCGGCTTAAGTGGAGTAAGGATCTCCGACTCGGAAACACAACAGTAGTGAATGAAATGGCGACAAGAACAACAGTACTGGCAATATTTGGAACGGTAGGATTTGCAATAGGGTTCCTTGCGTTCCTAGCCTCGCCGTTGATAGCAGCTTGGCTACCAACGATAATAGTGGACCAGGCCATCGTCTTTGCCACGATAAGTGGCGCAGCAGGCGCTGGGATAAGCACTACGGTAGTAAGCATGTGGGCGAGAAGACCGTAAAACCCTACCCCTTTTCTTCTTTTTTTACAGCCCTTCTGTATCCGTGCGTAAACCCTGCGTCGTAAACTTTTGAATATTCGTATTTTGCCGGCGCAATCACGTCTCCAACTATTATCAGCGCAGTCTTGATTATCCTGGCTTCCTTTGTCTTTTTTTCAATGTCGCCCAGGGTGCCCTTGATTATTTTCTCGTCATCCCATGTCGCCCTGTAGACTACTGCGGCAGGGGTAGTCTCTGTATACACCCCGCCCTTCAATAGTTCGCCTACCACATCACGAATCAAGTGGACGCTGAGGTAGAACGCCATGGTACAGCCATGCTTGGCAAGCTCTGCTATTGATTCTCTTGCCGGCACCGGAGTGCGTAATTCTGCCCTGGTAATTATGAGAGACTGGGTCACACCCGGGAGAGTAAGTTCCAGTTTCAAGTCGGCAGCAGCGCCCAGTATTGCAGTGACTCCGGGCACAACTACGCAACGAATTCCATCTGACTCTAGTTTGTCAATCTGCTCCCTTATTGTGCTAAAAAGCGCAGGGTCGCCGTCGTGAAACCTGATGGCAAGCCTGCCTTTTTTTGCAGCGTCCCTGAGAAGCTCGTAGATCTTTACCCTGTCTATTATCGCAGCGTCAAAAAGCTCTGCGTCTTTTCTGGCGTACTCTAGTATTTTCGGGTTCAAAAGTGAGCCAGAATAGATAATCACGTCTGCAGATTCGACAAGCCTTTTCGCCTTTAGCGTGATAAGCTCCGGATCACCGGGGCCAGACCCAACGAAATAGACCGTGCTACTCTCTGATATTTTTCTTCGCCACCATTATCGAAAAGTATTTCTCCGTAGGTCCTTTTTTCCCAAGGTATTCTGAAAGCGTTTTCACTTCAAGAATTTCTTTTTCTTCAGATACATCCTGCGCTATTGCAATGGGTGCGGAACCTGGAAACCCTGACTGCCCGAGAGTTTCAATGGTTCTGTCAAAGTACCGGCCGTCTTTTAGGAAAATGACCGTGTCGCATGCCTCCGAAGCTTTTCTCACGCGCTCGATGTCATAGCACGCTGGCACTATGGCAAGAGTCTCTTCTCCTTCGGCAAGGCTGACTCTGGCCCTGGCAGCAATCGCAAACATCGACGCGATCCCAGGAATTATTTCAACATCAATGTCCTTGTGGTTCTTCTGGAGTTCCCGGTGAATATAGATCCAGGTGCTATAGAGTGCCGGGTCACCAACCGTTAGATAAACTACTTTTTTGCCGGTCCTCACGGCGTCAGCGATTTCCTGAGCGTTTTTCCTCCAGTATTCTTTGAGTGACTCTTTGTCCTTTACCATCGGAAATACAAGGCTGACAGTCTTGGCAGACTTGTCCACATATTTTTCAACTACTGAAAGTGCAATGCTGGGTTTTCCCTCCCTGGCAGTCGGCGCGAAAATAACTTCAGCTTGCAGTATGATGTTCGCGGCCTTGACAGTGACAAGCTCGGGGTCCCCGGGGCCGCAACCCACACAGTATAGTTTCAATTTACGTTTACCGGCACGATTCGAGCAATTTAAGTTCTTAGGGGTACAACTGATCGCCTGTGTACCTGTCAATAATCTTGATCGCCTTGGTCGGGCAGGTTGCGGCCGCAGCATAGATTTTGTCGTATTCAGCACATGTCTCGCATTCCACCTTTGCCTTGGGATTTACCCTTCTGTTCTTTTCAACTGAAAAGACCTTGGGAGCCAACGTTTCGCAGCTGCCAAACGCCATGCACAGCGACGGCTCGACAATGATATGAAACCGGCCTTTGGGCGTGTCAAGGTAATAAGGACCTCCAAAGAAATCCGCGAAAACGGTCTCCTGCTCCGGCCTGGGCGCAGACCGGACATCGACATGGATATCTGGTTCAGGCTCTTGCTCATAGAGAGCAGCAAAACCAGTCTTGTCATATTCCGACCTCTTGTCGCTGTCGGAGAGAATTTCAAATGCGGCGTTTATCCTTTTGATCATATCCTCAGCATGGGCTGAACTGTTTCTGTCAGGGTGGTACATTCTCGCAAGCTTCCTGTAAGAGTGCTTGATCTCATGGTAGCTTGCTTTCTCTGGTACAGCCAGAATCGCGTAATAGCCCTTTCTGTCGGTCAAGTCCAAGTGATTTGCGTCGGTTTCAACTATTATGTCTTGTTGCAATCCAAGAACTCGAAACGCGATCCCAATTGCACCATTCTATGGAATGCACTGGTGCAGTCGGATTACGGGCATGCTAATATATCTATCAATGCCTCCTGGATAATTACGCATGAGGACGAGAACAGAGGTACGGCTCCAAAAGCAGGGAGGTAAGGATACGCTGCAGTTTCTTGCAGCCAAGATGGACAACTGGGACGTAACTAGCTTGGTGGATGCATCCAAGTTGGATGTCAAGGGTTTGGAAAAGCAAGTAAGAATTGGAGCGGACGAGCCTGTCGTCGTTGATGTCGAGATAAGCGATAAGGTTGTTGAACAAGTCATACGCAAGCTGTGGGGATACGCCAAGCACAACTACCTTCAGGCTGTTTATGGCATACCTGAGAGCTTCCGCTTTCCGTAGGGAGGGCGGCAGTAACTATTTTCAATTTGCCTATCACCGTGCCGAGCTTCTTTCACCACGTAGTTTCATGTCGCTAGCGATATGTTTTTCCAAGCGGTGGCACTGTTCCGATCCGCAGCAATCAAAAGAACAAGCTTAAGAACTAGTGTTTTCGTATTCCTAAATGTATGGCAAAGGCCAAAGCCAAAAACAAAGGTAAGAAAAAGGGTAAGCAGGCAAAGCTCTCAAGAGGCAAAAAGAAGGCGAGGGCGACCAAGTCTAAAGCCCGCAAAGGTGGCTCGAAAAAGAAGGCGGCAAAGAAGCGGATAAGCGCTCCAAAAAGAATGTCAGCTCCAGAGCCAGTCCCATCAATGGGCTTCGACACAACACCAGAGGTTCCGACATTCGCGTCAGACACAGCCCAGGAAAGGTCCATGGCAGATGAATCGCCGGGGCCCGAAGAAACCAGCTACAGCGAGATCAGCGACACCGATAGTAGCTCATCTAGCATGTAGGCTTTTTTCTCTGTCTTTGCGCCCTAGGGGCTCCTATCAACCTTCAAGCCCACACTTTTGACTGTCGCTAGGGTTTAACAATACGCATAGCACTAGCTTACTTTGGCAGCCTTCCTCTAATCCCGAGTGCTGCAATAGTGGCGAGCATCGTTGCTGCTAGAACAAGCGGAGCGGTAGCCGAGAACTCGGGCACAATGTACGTCCCAGAGATTGTTATCTCGCTATTGTCCTGGTTGAACGGTATCGACAAACTGCGCGTCGTCGAATCTGCTTCCAGTTCTTGGAACTGGGCTACCTTGCCATCAACATACACCTGGTAGTTCGATTCAAAGGCATCGATGACGCTGCGGGGCAAGTCTATCTTTAGGCTCCCCTCGGCCGCCGACGGGTTGATGTTTATCTTGAGCGTCTTGGTCTCCTTGTCGACGCTCATAGCGTCCACAAGTCCTCCATCTACAAAGTAGGGAATGGGATACGATATCGATTCGTCGTCAGGAACCTTGAGCTTATACACTAGGGACTCTTCCTTGTCGACTACTTCAAAACCAATGGTCCGACTCTTGGAGCCCAGGTAAAAGCCCTCGCCGTCAAAAGAGACGTCTACGTTCCAGCTCCCTGCCACTACCGGCTCAAAAATATCAGTGTAGGTCCCGTCCCTTGATAGTACAAGCGGCTTTGTGCTCACCGACCCCTTTGGGTCGACGTAACGAATTTCGACCAGTTCACCAGGAAAAGCCGGCTCTATCTCGCCCGATATCACTATCTTTGATTCCGAAACTACCGTATGGGCCGACTGCTCTATGGTAAGTTTTGTGTCGATGGTTGTCTGCCTGGATAGCGCCCTTACCCCTTTGTAAGACTCTTCCACAATAACGTACTTTTGCCCACTTGGTGTTCCAACAAAGGTCATTCCGCCAATTTCGCCGGTGACGCCATGAGACCAGATGATGGATCCGTCAGCAAGGTTGAGCAGGTAAAGTTTCGAATCAATAGAGCCAACTGCAAGTTCATCGCCGGCCCCAGCCGTCGGAATCCTTGCGACAGGGTAGACTTTGCTCAAGTCATCCCTGCTTCTTTCCTCTCCCAGGGTGTATTGCCATTTTTGCACGCCTGTCTTTGCGTCGAGAAGGACAAGCGTGAGCTCGTTTTCAATTCTCTTGGTAACTGCAACTTGTGGCACGACGTCGCCCGCGTTTGCGCCTGTGCCATTTAGTGACGCCGCAGAAAAGAGAGCTCCTCCGTTTATCCGCCCGTCGCCTACCTTTGACTGCCAAAGGACATTCGACTTGATCAAGTCTATAGCAACAATGCTGGCATAGTCGGGACCGCCACCTCCCTCTATGAATTCAAACGCCAGCGCGTCCGGAATCCCGTCGCCGGAAATATCGGGTAGCATTGTAAAGTCCCAGATGGAACCAAACACCTCAAGCTTTGTATTGCGAAGCTCATTTCCCGCCTCGCCATTTATTACACGCAGGTAACCCAGCTCGTCTGCGATGCCGACGTCCAAGGAGCCGTCCTTGTCAAAGTCAAGTATGGCAACCGGGCTCGCGTTGTCTCCGCCGTCCTTCAGGCCATGGTAGTCTTCTGACTTTGCATACTCCCACAATTGCTCGCCGGTCTTGCCGCTGAGTGCAAGAACCGACACTCTGTCTTTTTGTGCACAGTTGTCTCCAGTGCCAGCGACTATCGCAGAGTCATTAATGCCATCACCATCAATATCAGACAAAAAGTGGGCGGAGCGAACGGACATGGAGCAAGCGGAGCCTTGCTTGAAGCTGCTGTCCGTCACGTTATATGCCCAGACCTGTTTTCCCATTGCGCCATCAAGCATCATGACAAGCCTCTCAGTTGTCGCCACTAAAACGTCGGATTTGGAATTGCCATTTACATCCACTGAAGGTGAAGTGACGACTGACCTCCAAGAATAGTACTGGTTGCCTGTGTAATTCCACAACTTTTGGCCAGTTGTTCCGTCCAATGCATAAACAGACTTGTCGTGTGCGGCCACGATAAGGTCATCAACTCCGTCGCGCGAAAGATCCGTTATTGTCGTCATGGCTAGGACCTCGCCCGCGGGGACGAAATCCCACGACTCAAAGGTGGCCGGCGCTCCCTGAACATTTGTCACGATGCCAACCGACGACACCATCACAACTGTGATAATAGCAGAACACAAAGAGATTCTCAATTGCAATAGCTGGATACTCGATGGGGATAATAGATTTTTCTGATGCAGCTTCTATTTTGACAATCCCCAAGCTGTGGGACTTTAAATATTCGGATCCGTGAACCAATGTCTGGCTCGACCACGGTGTAGTATCAAGATCACTGGCTAAGCTATTGACTGAGACCCCGGAGTACAAAAAACATTCGCCGACCACCTCACTTTTTATATAAATGTCATTATAGGGGGTGTTGTTAAACATGGAAGAGAAAACTAACAATTTTCCCAAGGAGGGCTTTGCCCGTCTTATCAGGTCATTTGAAAATACTGAAGATGTAGTGAAGCTTACCCGCGCCTTTGGGCTCGCAACCAAAATCCACAAGAACCAGCTCTTTAACAAGGAGCTTTACATCAACCACCCGCTCAGGGTAGCCATGATCTTGGTAGAAGAATTGCAAGTCCGTGACACGGACCTAATCTGCGCGGCATTGCTCCATGACGCAGCCGATGCGTCACAAGAGGAAGTGCAGGAGTGCGGAGATCGCGTCTACTCAATAACTCAGGCCGGCATGGAACCTAAGGACCGGCCGGATGACAAAGAAAAGGCGCTCGAGCAATATTATGCCAAGATGGCGCGTGCATCAAAGGACGCCAAGTGCGTCAAGGTCGCTGACAAGCTGGATTCGGTTCGCTCCATGAAAGGTCAGGCAATAAAGGCGGCAAAGTACAAGGAAGAGATGGAAAAATATGTCGTCCCGCTTGCTAATGGAACGGACGACAGGCTTGCATTCAAGCTATCCGTCGCGCTCTATGAGTTGAAATGACGCTGCTCGCACCTGCCGTCGGGCCCTACCTTGTGTTTGGCCCAGTGGCGGCCGCATCCGATAAGCCTATGCTCGCTGCATCCACAGATCGGGCAGTGCTTAATCTTGGCCTCTTCGTCCATGCAGAAATATTCTTGCTACCCTTATTTTAGCTAGCACGTAAGCAGATGGTACTAAAGTACATGCATCATGCCGCCTGAAACTAGGGTCACGAATTCAACCCCGGCAAGCTCTTTTGCCCTTGCCACTACGGCATTTAGCCACAGGCTGTCAATCCCCTGGCTCCAGATTGTGACCTTCTTGTATACGCGCTGCGACCCGTGGAAGAACCCAATACAATCTTCGACCGTGCTGTTGGAGTATTTCTGGCTGACATCTTCAACGACCGGCATTGCTTCGGTTGGGAGATACAGTATCGTGAGAGTCGGGAAAGGGATCGGGGCGGTAGACGACGTGGATTCTTCTTCGCCGGCCAATTTCATCTTTGCTTCTTCTGGCGATTATATCTGGATTTCGACCTGAACAGATCATGTAGGGCAAATTCCTGATCGTGTTAGGTAAGGCCTTTCCTTTTTCGTAGGAAAAGGTTAATTCTTTCGTTTTCATTTTCATGGACATTGGCAAACAAGATCAGGTGCTCACACATTCTAGTTCAAAAGCAAAGTGAAGCTCTGGCCGTCCTTGAGCGGCTGAAAAAAGGTGAAAGTTTTGCAAACCTTGCAAGAGAACTTTCGATTGACAAAGGTAGCGGCAAAAGAGGCGGAGACTTGGGGTCCTTTGGCCGAGGGATGATGGTCAAGCCGTTTGAAGAAGCGGCCTTCAAGCTTGAAAAGGGGCAGCTTTCAGAGCCGGTCAAGACAGAGTTTGGATACCATGTAATCAAGAGGCTGGACTGATACCGGGTTGGACGCGTATCTCGAAGAGGAACTCTATGACCTCTTTACCTATTGCATCAAAGAACCAAAGTCACCTGATCTCCCAGGCAAGAGGAAGCGGGCCGAAGAGATTGGCCGAGAGCTCTACGCCGACGGCGGCACCGACGCTCTTGAAAACATGTTCTTTGCACTGGAAAACAGGATAAAAGAGGAAACGGGCACCGACGCGCGGCCATATCGTGCTTGGTGGAACGGGCTTGCAGCAGACTGGAAGTACTAGGCCTACTTTCTGGTCTTGAACAGCACCATTACAGAGATTGCACCCATCATGCCCCCAAACACAAGGAGCACTTGGAGAGTAAAATACGGGATGCCTGCCGTAGGGTTGTCCATTCTTACCCGTAATATCTGATGCTCGCCTGCTTGCTCTATGCTGGTAAAGCCAGCGATCTCGATCTGCGAGTTTGGCTGCGGCGTCGAGATGTGAACCTTTAGCTGAGTGCCATCCACAGTTACAATGGCGTCTCCTTCCTTTGGAGGCGGGCAGCCTTGCCTTATGCTGCATTCGCCAAGCGAGTATACTGAAAGCACTTTTGCGTTCCCAATGTCACCCGAGAGTACTCCGTTGGTGCTGACAAGATTAAAAGTGGGGTCGAACAGCCAGTGCCACCTGTCCATGGGCATGTCGCCGATTTCCTGAAAGTCCAGTATCGGCTCTGTCATTATCATATTGGCTTCTGTTTCCATTAGTTTCTCGGCATACTCGGGGTACAACGCTTCGAGTAATCCTATGGGGTGGTTTATGTTAATGATCCCGTGCTCCGGGGATTCGATTCGCACAATTTCGCTTATGACAAATCCCCTCCAGTTTACGTCCATGGGAATGTTGTCAACCGCGCTCTGGTTTAGTTTGAATCCGGAAAACTCTTGGACTAGGTCTACCTTGTAGGTAAGGGATAGCCTGTCTGGCCCTCCTTTAAGGACGCCGGAATAGGTCAGGTTGGCGCCTGTGAGTACAGCCGGGCTACCGGCCTTTATCAGAGCAGCATTGACAAGTGCAATCAGCTCTGCCATTCCACTCGCGTTTGTCCCCTTTATCGAGAACTCTATCCTCTGGGCCTTTCCGTCGAAAAGCTTTGCCGCTGCGCTTCCGGGCTCGTATCTTATCTGGATGAACTTTGTGCCGGTAAACGTCCCGACCGCCCTGTCGTACTCTGGGATAAGCGACGCGTCTATTTGGGCCGCCTGGACAGGGCCCACAAGTCCTGACCCCATCATCACTGCCAATGCCGCCACCATAAAGCCGGCTTTTCTTCCGTACACATTAATCATATCAATGCCGCTTTTCTTATTGCTTTTTTTCCGCCAGTTTTTCATCGCGTCTCATGTGCTCATTCTCCTAGAGAGTTGACTTGTGGGACTCTCTTTAGTAGAGTGTGCATCTTCTAGCAGGCCGGCAACCCATATTAGAGCAGAACGCGGATCCTACTCAGCAGTGACTTCTAACGATACCCGTTCTCTGACTGGGGCGTGCTGATTAACACGCCGGTGTACAGCTCGGACAGAAAAAAGCAGGGATTTCTCCGCGGGGTTGTTCGCGAACACTTGGTGGTAAAGCGTGGCCTTGTCAGCCTTTCAAATAACCTCATCCCAAAATGGAGCTAGACGTCCGCGTACATAGAGAACTCGTGAGGATGAGGTCTTACCGCAATTTCGACATGCTCTTTTTCTTCGTGCTCTACTATCCTGTCTATTGTTTCGTTGTCGAATACCGGCTTGAGGAACGCGCTGTCGCTTTGCAGTTGCTCGTATGCTTCACGCAAGCTGGCAGGGAGCTGGGTGATTCCTAGTTCTCGCCTCCTCTTTGGAGTCATTTTGAAAATGTCCTCGTTTACAGGATTTCCTATTTCCCGCTTTTTCTTTATCCCGTCGAGGCCCGCAGCAAGTATTGCGGCAAAGGCAAGGTACGGGTTGCACGAGGGGTCTGGCGCCCTGAACTCGATGCGCTTGAGATTGGCAAACTTTGGCCCCTTAAAGTGTGCCGGGATGCGGATTATCGCAGACCTGTTGCCGGTGCTCCATGCCACATAGACCGGCGCTTCGTAGCCTGGCACAAGCCTTCTGTATGAATTCGTAGTTGGAGCGACAATTGCCGCAAGCGAATGCGCGTGCTCCATGATGCCACCGCCAAAGTATCGCGCGGTCTGGGACATCTCTGCGTATTCGTCTTCAGCATCGTAGAACAGGTTCTTGCTTTTGTTCCAGAGGCTGACATTCACATGCATGCCAGAGCCGTTGTCAAGTGCTATCGGTTTGGGCATCATAGTAGCTATCATGTTCTGCTTTTTCGCAATGTTCTTGACGATGTACTTGTAGCTCTGGACAGAGTCACCAGAGTTGACAAGGGAATCATAGCGGATGTCTATTTCGCACTGCCCTGCTGTAGCCACTTCGTGGTGGTGAGCATCGCAGAGGATTCCAAAATTATTTGTTAGAGTATCCACGCATTCGTTGCGGTATTCCATCAATGTGTCACCCGGTGCGCTTGGAAGATAGCCTTCCTTTAGTCTGAGCGCGTACCCGACGCTGTCAGTAGACCATGGAGCTTCCTTTGATGCGATGTGGTAGCTCTGACCCTGGTATGGGGTCATTGTGTTTACTTCGAGCTTGTCAAACACAAAGAACTCTACTTCGGGGCCCCAGTACGATGTGTCAAAGCCCTGCTCGGAGACATACTTTTCCGCCTTTTTCGCGAGTCCCCTCGGATCCCGGGGAAAAATCTCGCGCTTGCTCCCGCCGCTTAAAATATCGCAAATGAGCCTTGCGGTAGGAGTTCCTATCCAAGGTATCGTTGCATAAGTGGATGGGTCCGGCCTGATAATGAGGTCCGATTCGTGGATCTCTGTAAAGCCCCTGATGGAGGATCCGTCAAGCTTTGGAAGGCCGTTTGTAAAGTCATCGATTCGAAACATCTTTGCATC
>DASYRH010000031.1:0-12853 GCA_036004585.1 Nitrososphaera sp.
TTCGAGTGGGATTGGGCAGGATTCCGTCATCGTTCACATGCCATATCTTCCAAATCTTTCCGGCCCGCCGGGGGAATTCTATGACAAATCAGCACGTACCCTCGGAGAGGAAATGCAGAGATGCAATGCCCTGGGCATTCAGAATCTTGTGATCCACTTGGGCAGTCATCGTGGCGCAGGTCAGGGGCAGGGCATTACACAGCTGGTTAAGGCAATTGATGACGCAGTAGCGGCGGCGGACAAACTAGACAGCCAGAATAGTGTCAAAATCCTACTGGAGAATAATGCCGGTCAAAAAAATGCGATTGGCGCAAACTTTGAGGAGTTGCGCGCAATTCTTGACAAGATTACAAGCAAACGAAAAGTAGGGGTCTGCTTGGATACCTGCCATTTATTTGCATCTGGATATGATGTCCGTTCAGCCGGCGGAGTCAAGTCCACTCTCGAGAAATTCGACAAGATAGTGGGTTTGAGAGAACTACGAGCTATCCACCTAAATGACTCAAAGGGAGAGCTAAACTCGAACTTGGACCGACACCAGCACATTGGTCTAGGTCACATCGGCCCGGCAGGGATTTCTGCATTCGTCCGTCACAGCGCGACAAGAACACTTCCATTCATTATGGAGACTCCAATCGACGATGAGCGCGGCGACGAAGAGAACATGAAGGCAGTTGCACGCATGATCAAGTAGGATAGCGTGTCACTTGAGACTATGTGATTCGACTTTTGTAGAACCCGCGTAATAGCTTACGATTATTCTATCATTCAGGTCATACGGACAATCTTCAATCCTTTTTGGCTGGCGGTCACTCGGTTCAACTACGCAAACATCTTCTTGCTTTATGTCGACATTCACTTCCTCAGTAACGGTTTGTCGAGAGAAGAGTTCTGCCAAGGGAAAACCTTGGATCATCTGTATAACCATGAAAGCGCCAAAGAAAGCAAGACCAAACAAAATGGCGAGCTTTTTAGTAGACATCCTACCGAATTCTGAAGTATCGTCAGACCCGAAGGACACAGCAATACTCTGAAATCTTTTTCTAAAAAACCTATGGGACTGAGGAGCGACTCTCGTACGTTCCTTACGTGGCTGAAGATGGTTCCAATGCATGCTCTATGGCTTCTTGCTGCTCGAGCCAATCGTCAAAGTATGCAAGCAACAAGTGGGCTGCTAGCTCGTCCTTTGTGTGATCTATCTTCAGGTGCAACGGCATATAATCAGGAGCAAAGAAGAGATTACAAATATAGCAAAACGGATTCTTTTCATGCTCCTCTAGCAATATGGCTCACCTACAGGGCATGTAAATATAAAATCTCCTAATTGGCATTTGAGATTGGAACGCACTCCGTTGCACCCTTCAGAAAAAGCGTTACAACGTCGCGTATATGTATTTCAATATGTTGTAATACAGACACCTTTTTTGACTTAATTCGTCTTTTGGTCTAACACAGCCGAGCTTATATCAAGACTTCATTGTAGTTATCTAGAAAAGCCAAGGAAGGTGGATTGAGACATGGAAACTAGACAGATGGTTATCGACGATCTGCGGAGACTAGGCGTCAGGGTGAACCAAGTATTGGTGCTCAATCCTACGTACGAGCAGTTGCGGGGAATGAGGGACGGTCTCACAAAGCTCAGAAATTGATCAAGCTCATAATAGATTGCAAGTTTGGATGGCAATTATTGGGGCTCTCGGGAGATAATCTATAATATTGCGCGAAATTTGCGACGACATTTAAGTTATAAGGAGGTCGAAAATGTGAATAGATATGGTCTTTGGAAGAGATGTCCGGCTCAGCAGAATCCTTAGAGACGGTAAGATGGTCTGCATTCCAATGGACCATGGTATCAGCAACGGTCCTATCAAGGGACTTGAGGACGTTCATAGTATGATTTACCAGTGTGCCCCTGCAGGGTTGACTTGCATCCTTGTAAACAAGGGGATTATCAGGACACTCCCAAGACCTATTGACATAGGGATAATTGCACACTTTTCAGGCAGCACCAGCCTTGGACCAGCTCCAAACAGAAAAATGCTAATGGGGAATGTGGAAGAGGCCCTAAGGCTTGGGGCAGATGCTGTCTCACTTCATATCAATATCGGAGCAAAGGAAGAGCCTGAGATGCTTCAAAAGCTAGGAATGGTAGGGGACAAATGTGACGAGTGGAGCGTTCCTCTGGTCGCGATGATGTATCCGAGAGGCGAGAACATCAAGAATCCTCACGACCCAGAAATAGTCGCCCACGCTGCAAGGATAGGAGCCGAGGCAGGAGCCGACATCGTAAAAGCCGTGTATACGGGCGATGTTGACTCGTTCAAAAACGTCGTAAAAAGCTGTCCTGTTCCCATCGTAATTGCAGGCGGACCAAAGGGAAATACAGATCGCGACATATTAGAAATGTGCGCGGGAGCCATGTCTGCAGGCGCAAAAGGAGTTACATTTGGCCGCAATATTTTCCAGCACAAGAATCCGCCTGCCATGGTTCGTGCTCTGAACAAGATAGTTATTCAGGGCAAGACGGTAAGAGAGGCTCTGAAGGAACTTGACTGACGCTTCTGCAAGGGGAAAAGAGCTCGTAATAAGGCCGACCGTTTCAAAGACAGCCCTCTCTTCGTTTATCTCAAAGCTTGGAGAAAAAGGCATATCAGTTCTAAACGTTGATCCGAAGCTTGTCGAAGGAAAAAAATTCCGCACGCTTCACGAATCAGAACAGGCTGACATGATAATATGCAGGACGTTTGACCAGCTCAAGTCGCTAAGGTCCTCTGGGAAGCCTCTGGGTTACTTCAAGAAAGTAATGAGTAACTCTGATGTAGCCGAAATAGAAAAGGCATCTCAAGCAGGCGCAGAGTTTGTCATTGTAGACGCTTCTGACTGGAAAATTATACCGTTGGAAAATATTATTGCCAAGCTTCATAAATCCAAAACCAAAGTCTTTACGACGGCAAAGAGTTCTCGAGAGGTTGCAACAATGTTCTCCGTACTCGAGCTTGGCGTGGACGGGGTTATTCTTTCCACAGACAACATAGACGAGGTAGACAGCGCCTGTCAGCAGCTTTCAAAAAGAAAGTTTCCTATCGGTATCGCAAAGATTCTGGAAGTAAAGGACGTAGGCACGGGGGAACGAGTATGCGTTGATACGGCGTCGATGATGAGCATGGGAGAGGGTATGCTCATCGGAAGCAAATCGAATTTCATGCTACTCGTTCACAATGAATCTGTGGGCTCGTCCTTCACATCGCCACGTCCATTTAGAGTAAACGCGGGGGCGGTTTATTGCTATACGATTACGCCAGACGGCAACACCCGCTACCTATCTGAGGTTGAATCAGGGAGCGAAGTTTGGATTGTGAATAAGGATGGCTCCGCCAGGAGAGCAGTAGTCGGCAGATCGAAGATTGAAACTCGTCCATTGAGGATGTTGCGCGCAGAAATCGAGGGCCATACGGGAACGGTCATACTGCAGAATGCAGAGACTATACGGCTGATCTCACATGATGGAAAATTGTTGTCGGTCACAGACATTAAGGTCGGAGATGAGGTACTCGGTTATGCCAAGCCAGCGACTGGCCGGCATTTCGGAATGGAAGTTGACGAGTACATAGTCGAGAAATGAGTGCAGCATCGAATTCTCTCGGTCCGTTGGCAGACTTGTGATTTGAGAGCAGAACTAAATGATCGCACATTATTGTGCTAATTATCTCTGCCGAGTGCTAAAGAGGCTCATTATTCTAGCTCTCATCTCTTCAATTTCCCCAGCGTCAGCCGCAAATTCAGCATCTCTGTCAAAGGGCTCGGGCATCAAACCTTGCTTGGTCGCAGCCACTCTACCGTAAGGAAACACAAAGTCTACTCTGACCAGGTCACTCAATTTGAACCGGCATATCCTGTCGGTGGGTGTATATCTTTTTTTCTGCTTGGCCTGCCGACTATTCTGAATCATTTGGGCAATCGCTTGATTGCGCCGAATGATAAAGATCAGTCTGTAGCATACCGAACATGCGATGGTTACACATTTTTCTCACGCTGAAGAATATTGAGAGAAAATGGTCAAGTCATCGTGGCAATCTCATCTTGTCAAATCATTTGCCTCAGATGAAATTAGCTCAAAAAAGTGAGCTAAACATATAGCATGATTTTAGTTCATTGTGCATTACTTTAGAGTATCCCGAATATGGACGAACCAAACGAGCTAGCACGAAAATCATGCTTGCTCACCAAGAAGAAACTGCGGACCAGATAATAGTCGGCAACTGCAAAGACGTGCTAAAAAAGATGCCAGAAAATACGATTCAACTAACCATAACATCGCCTCCGTATAGAAACGCGATTGATTACGACATGCACGCGTCAGGCAATGGAGGCTATTACAGGGGCAAGCTAAAGCTGAGCACCGCCGAATATCTCGATGACATGACAGAGATCTTTGGTGAGAAGGTCTACCGAGTAACGAAGGAGGGAGGGTACTGCTGCATCGTTATTGCTAATGAAGTTGTCAATGGAACTATTTTGCCACTACCACACATGCTACTATCGCGCCTCGTAGAGCCGTTTGGGAAATGGCAACTGCACGAGGAGATCATATGGCACAAGGTGACAGGCGGGACAAACCGGTACGGTTCATTTGTCATAAATCCATACCCAAAATATTATCGAGCAAATATTATGCACGAATTCATTCTGATATTGCGCAAAGGAGATGTTAGCAGTGGCCGAACCAGACGAATAGACGCGCTCCCAGCGACACATGAGGAATGGACAAAAGAAATAGCAAATTCTGTCTGGCATATAGCACCGGTGCCGCCTGGATACATAGACCACCCCTGTCCTTTTCCAGAAGAGATTCCTTATCGGCTAATGAAACTTTATTCTTATGAGGGCGACGTTGTGTTAGACCCGTTCAATGGAAGCGGGCAGACGACAAAAGTTGCCCATCACTTTGGTCGGCGTTATCTCGGAATGGACGTCGTTGGGGAATACGTGCAACTTGCAAAGATGCGAATTGCCAGCGAGCCAATCCACATCAGGAACGAGGCACTCATCGCGAACTGGAAGAAAATCCCATCACACTACAAGACCAAGCACTAGTCTTTTTATCTTGGGATCAGGGAGGTATTGTATATGTCGGCGAAAATAAACAATCAGGAAATTAAACGACTATTTGATAGCAAGAACCTTGCTTATCTTGCAACGTTAATGGACGACGGATCACCGCAAGTCACTCCGATCTGGGTCGATATAGAAGGAAACGTCATTCTGGTCAATACTGCAGAGGGCAGGGTCAAACAGAAGAATGTGTCACGAGACCCGCGGGTTGCAATCTCGACAGTGGATAATGCCAACCCGTACGAAATGGTCACAGTTCGAGGTAAAGTTGTAGAGCAGACGCGTAGAGGGGCAGACGAGCACATCAACAAGATGGCAAAAAAATACCTCGGGATGGACAAATATCCATTCAAGATGCCTGGAGAGCAAAGAATTTTGCTTAAAATACAACCGGATAAAGTGTTCCATCAAAAGCCGCACTAATCAAGTAGGCCTCGTGTTGCGTTCTTTCAGCAAACGGCCGAGAGCCTTCTGCCGCAGGGCGACGTCGACATATTGAGAATCGCAGTCGTTGCAGACCAAGTAAAGTGCTGCGCTATCCTGGCTTGGCGTAATCACTTTCTCCCACCGCAGGCCTATCGCGTTTTTTGAGCAAATGGAGCAGGAGCCTCTGCCCTCCAAAGGCGAATTCTCTGTCCCAGTGTACATCGCATACATCTCGTATCCTTCACTCTCAAGCGGTTTCCAAATCTCTTCAAATGACTTGAGCATAGCACTATCGAATCCCAGGTTTTGTAAATTGGCGATGTGCTCCTCTCTGGAGGGCATGACTCTTACTTTGGAACCCGGCAGGGATTAATAATCTTTAGACAGGCTATTATGTAGCAGTGACTGACACACGTCAGCTTAACAATTTCATTTTTCAAATGGAAATCAAGATGCAGCCTCATAAGAAGAAGGTAGTGGTAATGACGGCTGTTTCCCTAGGAATCATCGGCCTGTCGTTTCTCATACCTCTCGTGATTGTCCCCGCGGTTATTGGCGTCTCGAACGCGGGCAACTGCGCTATCTCCACAGGGTGCGCCGGAGACACGTATGGCAAATGCGGAGCCTATCAAACATCAGAATCCACTTCGTTTACCGACTCCCTTGACAGAGGCATGAAGGGGATGCTCTGCATGATGGGCCTGGACGACGGCAAGGCAAAGTTTGCCCTCTGGATGGATATCCAGCGCTCCGCTGCCACGCTTAATAAGACCCCAATCCATATAGAATAAGATGGCAGCAGCCACGTCAGGGTCCAAGCAGCCTAAGGACTATCGCTGCAACCTTTGTGGTCTCATTTTTACGAGTTCTGAGCAGCTGGAGACTCACAAGAGAATGGATCACAGCAAGAATAGCTCCCCGCCGGCAGGCGTAGGATAAAACAATTAATTTCAGCGTACAACTATGAAACGCACATTGCCTCCAAAAATTTGTGCTTCGATAGCTGCCGATACTCCGAGTTTGATGCATGAGCGGGCTCGCGATGCGCTGTCACGCGGAGCTGATTTCGTTGAATTGCGATTTGACTTTCTAAAACCGGGCGATTTGGCTACTGCCATCGCTGCTGCGGACGACATCAAGCAGATGGCGGTGTTTACGCTGAGGTCAACGGCGCAGGGAGGTAAATTTGCAGGAAGCGAGCAAGATAGGCTGGCGTGGCTTCGCAAGATGGTCGAGCGGAGACCCATGCTTGTCGACATCGAACTTGAATCCCTTAAAGGAAATGACGAACTGGCCGATTTTCTTGACAGTCAAAAAACCCCGATTCTGGTTTCTTGGCACGACTTCCGTGGTACTCCCCCAGCTGCCGAATTGGCAGATATCCTTTCTGAAATGAGGGTCTACAGCAACTTTGTAAAGATTGTAAGTACTGCAAAAGGCATTGGAGACGCGTTGCGCCTTTTAGATCTTTATGACGGCACTATCGGCTTGAATGCGATCTTTTTCGCCATGGGTGAAGCAGGAGTTATTTCAAGGGTGCTTTGTACCATTGTGGGGAGTGCTCCATTTACGTATGCAAGCCTTGATGAAGCCATCGCTCCTGGTCAGCTTACTGTCACCGAGATGCGCAAGCTGTATGCCATGCTAGAGAATAGCCCGTCGGGCTAGAAGGACACGACTCGATCAATAGCTCTCAAATGGAAATGATATACATGCCGCCTGTTGCGTGAAAAATCGGATTTCTTGAAACCACGATGGACCATCAATTAGATAACATATATCATAGGACGAAAAGTAATCGTGGCTGTTGCATAGCGCCCCCAAGACATATTGCATAATTGGCGATCCTATAGATCATTCGCTATCCCCTGCTATGCAAAACGCTGCCTTTAGCGAACTGCACCTGAATAGCACCTACATTGCCTTTAAGGTGGCAAAAGACGAGCTTGAACAATCGATTGAATCGCTGCGGTCGGTAAAAATAGCTGGGTTTAACGTGACGATACCGCACAAGGTCCATGTAATGAAGTATCTCGACGAGCTCGACAGTTCTGCTCAAAGGGCGGCGGCTGTCAACACTGTAAACAATATCGAGGGCATATTCAAGGGGTATAATACTGATATTCACGGCTTCATCGAACCTTTACATCGACGCAATGTGGATTTTCAAGGAACGCGGATTCTACTGTTGGGCGCAGGAGGGGCCGCCCGGGCAGTGGTTGCTGCGCTATCAGAAGAACATGGCATAGAAAAGTTGATCATCGCAAACAGAGATCCGAAGAGTGCCGAGAAACTCGGAAAGATGGGCTGTGAACTCGGACTTGCCTGCGAAACGACTACACTCGATGGAGCTCCAAGGTTTGCGCCTGAAGCCGATCTGATAGTCAATTCGACTTCGATAGGAATGAAGAACGAACCCAGCATAATAAACGCGAGTCAGATAAAGAAAGGAAGCATCGTATACGATTTGGTATACCGGCCCATAACAACCGACCTGATCGAAAATGCCAAATATGCACAGGCAATTGTTGTCTATGGATACGAAATGTTGATCGAACAAGGGGCTAGGGCTTTTGAACTGTGGACTGGGTTACCTGCTCCGAGAGAAGTAATGAAAAAGAGCTTGCTCGGCATTTTTGGTGAACCTTCATGAAAGTCCGTCAATCAACTGCGACTATGCATGGTGCAGTCTCGATAGTAAATGCTATAGCGACTGGAAATGGTTCATCACTCGGAATCTCTCTATCCGCCACGGCCTATGTTGAGCTGGAAAGGGGCCGCGGAGTTCGATTTCTGACCGGCAAGAATGAAGACAGGCTGGTAAACAACATCATACGGAATACTCTGCCAAAGTCTGTCATAGACGACAACATGATAACCATCAAGGTGAGGTCGGAAATCCCGATCGGATTCGGATTGAAAAGCTCCAGCGCAGTGTCAAATGCGGTAGCTCTTGCGTGTAGCGGTCTGGCGGCAAAAGATGTAGATGATCTCGCTGTGCTTGACGCTGCAGTCAGGTCGTCTCTTGATGCCAAGGTTTCGATAACTGGTGCATATGACGATGCCACCGCATGCTATTTTGGAGGATTCACAGTAACGGACAATTATTCGCGCCGATTAATCAAGAAGGAGCCTGCCCCAGAAAATCTTTATGCGATAATCTTTCTTCCTAGGAATACTCCAAGGGGAGATGTAAGTAAATTGAGCAGCCTTTCGGGATTATTTACGGATGCATTCAAACTCGCTGAAGCTGGAGAATACTGGAAAGCAATGACGTTAAACGGAGTGCTTGCGGCTGCCGCTCTTTCAGCTTCTTATAAACCAATAATGGCAGCGATAGAGCACGGCGCGTTGGCCGCCGGTATTTCTGGTAACGGACCATCCGTCGCTGCAGTTGCATACGAGGACGAATTAGAAGAGATCAAATCCGTGCTCTCAAAGTTTGACGGTAGAATTATCGCTTCAAAAACCAACAACAAGAAGGCAAGTGTGGTGGTGTCAGACTAGACTATGGCCAGCATTATAGTCCGTCGCTCCAAGATTACAGGGTCGATACGTTGCCCTTCTAGCAAGAGTTACACCCACAGGGCAATCGCGATAGCCTCCATTGCAGGTTCAAAGGCTTCCATTATTACAAACGCCTTACTTGCCCGCGATACCTTGGCCACTCTTGCCTGTTGTCAAGCAATGGGTGCAGAAATAAGACACAAGGGAACGACTGTAATGGTAACAGGAAGTCACGGGCTTGAGCCACCAGAGAACGTCATAAATGCAGAGAACTCGGGCACAACTATTCGCATAATGGCCGCGATGTCAGGACTTGTCAGGACCGGATACGTCATCCTCACCGGAGACGAAAGTCTTAGGAAGCGGCCGATGCAGCCTATACTTGACGCACTAGGACAACTCGGGGTCAAGGCATTTTCAGCCAAGGAAAATGGGACTCCTCCTCTGGTAGTCAAGGGTGGAGGAATAAAAGGTGGAACTGCCATCGTAGACGGCAGCATTTCAAGCCAGTTTATTTCTGGGCTGCTCATAGCCGGCGTTTACGCCGACTCTGAAATTCAATTGAAAATAAAGGGAAGCTTGGTCTCCAGACCTTACGTCGGCGCTACACTTGCAACCATGGAACGCTTTGGAGTTTCAATCGGCCATAGTCCAGACATGCTAGAGTATCACATCAAGCCGAGCAAGTATCGATCGGCGCAGTTTGATGTGCCCAGCGATTTTTCAACGGCTGCGCTTGTCATGGCAGCTGGCGCCCTAGTTGGCGAAAGGCTCTTGATCAAGGGCCTGAACTTTCGGCTACCACAGGGGGATTCACAGATAGTTGAAATAATGTCAAGGATGGGATGTCGAATACGAGCGGACAAGGTGAAAGGAGAAGTCGTTGTTGAACGATCAGACGAGCTTGAAGGGGGCTCATTTAACCTCGGAGATACCCCGGATCTTCTGCCTGTTGTATCGATTTTGGCCCTCAAGGCGAAAAGTCCAGTCACCATAACAGGTGTTGCACATGCCCGGGTTAAAGAGACCGATAGGGTCGCCAACATTGCTTCCGAACTCGTAAAGTTCGGCGCCAGAATTCTGGAGTATAATGACGGTCTAAAGATTACATCGCCAAAGGTTCTAAAGAACGCGTCGCTCGAAGCGTATAACGACCACCGATTATTCATGGCGTTTGCGATAGCAGCAATGATGACTGAAAAGTCGTTGGTCGCAGGCGCGGAATCGGTGGATGTATCCTACCCTAATTTCATCTCTGACATGAAGGCTCTTGGGGCCCGGTTTTCAAACGCCCCGGACAGGGAATAAGAGTGTTCCAAAAAGACAATATATAGAACTGGCTAATCAACTCTCAGCTAACAAAAGATGACTGGCGGCAGCATATTGGGTGAGAGATTTGTGACGCTGAGCTTTGGAGAAAGCCATGGGAGATGCGTCGGGGCGATTGTCGATGGTTGCCCCGCGGGCATGCCTCTTAGCGAAAACGATGTCCAAGGACTGTTGGATCTTAGAAAGCCTGGACAATCGATCGTGACCACCCAGAGAAAGGAGGAGGACAAGGTCGAGATTCTTTCCGGAGTATTCAACGGAAATACGACCGGGGCACCCATCTGCATGCTAATCTGGAATAAGGATTCCGATTCAAGGCCGTATGACACCATAAGGAACATTCCTCGCCCTGGACACGCGGACTATCCTGCGATGGTAAAGTACGCCGGGTTTGCAGACTATAGAGGAGGCGGCCGATTTTCTGGCAGGCTTACTGCCACGCTGGTGATGGCGGGCGCCGTCGCGCAGAAACTGTTGCGGGTCACCCACAAGATCGAGACAGTCGCTTACACAACGGAAATCGGGGGCATAGTTGCGCATGATATCACACCATTACAAATCTCTCGGAGATATGAAAATGAAGTCAGGTGCCCAGATCCTGAAGCAGCTGTGAAAATGAGGGATGCAATTTTGCAGGCAAGAAAAGATGGAGACTCGCTCGGTGGAGTCATAGAATGCATTACGACAGGTCTTCCTGTGGGACTCGGGGAGCCAATATTTGCCTCACTTGAATCAGACATTAGCAAGGCCCTGTTTAGCATCCCTGCGGTCAAGGCGATTGAATTTGGTTCAGGATTTGACGGAAGTAAGAGAAAAGGCTCTGAAAATAATGACGTCTACTACCTAAAAGACGGCATAGTGTCCACTAGGACAAACAATTCTGGTGGCATACTGGGTGGTCTTTCAAACGGGATGCCACTAGTAGTGCGTGCTGGATTCAAGCCTGCTGCATCAATTGCAAAAGATCAGGAGACACTTGACGTTTCAAAAGGGGACCTGGCTAACCTGAAGGTGCCTGGGCGCCACGATCCTTGCGTCGTTCCGAGAGCGCCTCCTGTTGTAGAGTGTGTGGTTTCTCTGGTTATCGCTGACCATGCAATCCGAGCAGGCCTAATTCCGCCGGTACTAAAGTGATCGCTGATGGATCAAGACCGCGAACTAGGGGATCTTCGGGAACAAGTTCGCGTGGTTACTGCAGATATTATACGGGACGTTCAAAAACGGATGGAGCTTGCAAGACAAATTGGCGGGATAAAGAACCGAAAGGGAATTGAAGTAAAGGACGAAAGGGTAGAGCAAGACATCCGGAAAATGGTGCTTGCTATTTCAAGTCAAACGGGCATGAAGCCCGATTTTGCTTTGCGGCTGCTAAATATCCTGCTAGACGAGTCAGAATCCGTTCAGGCGCAAGGACGGCAGCCGCCCCAGAAACAGACACACCTAGGCATTTTCATGAAGGCCAAGCAACTTGAGGCGAGCGGAAAAGAAATGATTCACCTTGAAGTGGGCGAGCCTGATTACCCTCCGCCATCCGCCGTAGGTAATTCGCTCTCCGAATCATTCAGGCTCAGGAGATACCACTACACAGAGACAAGGGGCATTGCAAAGCTCCGAGAAGCTATTGCAAAAAAGGAGAACGTCACTGAAGACAGGTTGATAGTAACCCCCGGAGGTAGATTTGCCGTTTTCAGCGCAATCGTCTCTCTATTAAGACCGGGAAACGAATTGATAGTGCTAGACCCTGCCTGGCCTGCGTACAAAGAGTGCGCGGATTTTGCAGGAGCAAGGACCAGGGTGCTAAAGACGCGCTTTGAGGACAGCTGGACACCAGACTTGGGAATGCTTGAAGATATGATAAATCCTGCGACCAAAATGATTGTCCTAAACTACCCAAACAATCCGACTGGCAAGATCCTTGAAAACAGGTCTGTGGAAAAGATTGTCTCCCTAGCAAAAGATAATGATCTCTATGTGCTGAGTGACGAAGTATACGCCGCATATTCATACGGAAAGCAATTTCAGAGCGTTCTAGAATTCGATTACGAAAAGACAATAATGGTTTCGTCGTTCTCTAAGCGCTATGCAATGACTGGATTTCGAGTAGGCTACGGCGTCGCAGATCCAAGAGTGATCCAAAGGCTGAACAAGGTCCAAGCCGCCGGGATTACAAGCGTCGCCGAACCCATGCAGTATGCAGCGCTAGCCGCCATTGGAGAAGACCACAGAGATAATGTGAAAACAATGAAAGAGCGCCTTGATTACGTATGCAAGAGACTCAAGGAAATGTCTATTCGATTCGTGAGCCCCGATGGCGCATTGTATGTCTTCCCTGAACTTCCAGATATCGACGACGTCGAGCTTGTAGACAAGTTGCTTGAACGGGGCGTAGCGGTAGCACCTGGTAGCGGATTTGGCGATTCGTACAGGAATCATATCCGCATCTCCGCGTGTCAGCCCGTTGAAATACTGGCGAAGGCGC
>DASYRH010000032.1:0-11316 GCA_036004585.1 Nitrososphaera sp.
AGACTTTAGATCGGGGTATGATTCGTATACCAATATTATCTTGCTCAGAGCCGACTCTAGCTGGTTGCTGGTCTCCACCCTTTCATTTACCGTGTCTGCTCTCTGCCAGTCGGTCCTCAGCTTTGTGACGTTCTGAAGGAGCTCTGATTCAAACTGCATATACCCCTTGACTGATTCGACCAGGTTCGGGATCAGATCATAGCGGCGCTGAAGCTGAGCATCGACGTCCGCTGAAAGCCTTTTGACATTCTCATCTTTGGACTGAGCGCCGTTATAACCAGAAAAATACATTGAATACAGAACGCCTATAATGATTGCGACAATTGCTACGGCCGCTATTCCGCCAATGATCGCTAGCCTGCGAGCCAACTTGGGGGTGTTAGAATAATCTGCCATATATAATTGTGGAATTATCTTCCAGCGCCACCACCGCCAGAGCTGCCTCCACCGCCTCCGCCACCTCCACCGCCGCCAGACCCTCCGCCGCTAGATCCACCTGACCATCCACCGCCCCCATAGCCTCGCCTTCCGCGCCTGCGGCCGAAGTATGAAAGTACAATCATTATCGCGATAAAGGCGACAAATACACCAGGCATCGCATATTCAAGAATTAGATCAATATCATCTAGTGATGTAGGCGATTCATTTGAAGTCAGTGGGGGTGCCTGAAAATCTTCGCTAATATATCCGGTCTTTGCACCAAGCGAAACGACTGTGTTTAGAAATGCCTCGTCAAAATACGATTTGTCGCCAGATGACTCGTATTCTTGCCTCGCAGGAACCAGGAACGAGTCCAGAATTTCTCCGGCAGTGCCATCAGTAATGTTTCCTTCAAGCCCCCTTCCGACTTCAATCCGCATAGAGCCTCCGCCAATGTCGCGCTCCAGCGATAATAAAACCAGGACACCGTTATTCTTTCCTTTCTTTCCGATTCCCGTGACTCCATCGAGAGGCACTTCATTAAAAATAAAGTTAGCAAGCATGTCCCTTTCTTGAATTTCAATTCCGTCTTTTGTGATGCCGTGTCCTTCAAAGCTTGAAATCGTGTAGACAACTATCTCTGCAGTAGTTGCGTCGTCCAGCTGCCTAGCATACTCATCAAGGCGTGCCTCATAGTCAGAACTTATGATGTCTGCATTGTCGTAGATGTAACCAGGGCGCGACCCTGAAGGCTGACCAAATGATTGAGTAGTTCCAATAAGGCTCAACACAAGAATGAATGCCGCAACAGAGGCGCCTAGGAGATGCCGCACCGCATCCACTATTTGGTTTAGTCATATATAACGCCAATTGCACCGCTGATTTCTCGGGCTATCCTTGGATTCAAGATTGAGTAACATCGACGGTGGAAAGGCTCCGGTGGCGGAATTCTCAATTTACAAATCGAGATTTTGATGAAAAACCCCGCGTTGGTAATTTGTTTGCAAGGCAGCAAGCCTAAACCTACTGCTTTTGCGAACGAACCACTTCCCACGGGGTGTCCTTTTCATACGCAACATGATATTTAGCGATTGCCACGTCTTTATTACATCTGTAGTCGATACTAATTCGGCGGTCAAATTACCTTCGAGGATGTCTGATGAATCAGAGGACTTCTACTACCTTCCTACGAGCGTAATAGCACTTGATAAATCGATACGATTCTGTGGCGTCGTTGACAGGCTGGGACACATCATAGCCTACAAGTACAGGGAAGGTTTGACTCCATTGATGACATACGAGGAGACACTCAAGAACGCGCTTTTATCCGTCATACGCCATTCTACGAGACAGAGCTGGGAAAGCAAAATGGGGAAGACGCTTTATTCAATCACGAGGTACGAACGCCTCACACGAGCTTCTATACCTACCGAATATAGCCATCTGCTGTTGGTTTCATTTGATGCAGATGTGAATGCAATCGACAGGCTAATTCAAGAGAAAATATTGCCACTGCTGCACAAACAACATGACTACCCGAGGCCCGCCAAGGCCTAGTGGCTGACTTCAAAAATCCTGCTTGATGGGTTATATCGTTCCTGGTACCAGTAAAGTGACATGATTGCCGTCCTTTCATCGGTTATCTGCTTTCCCTCGTCAAACGCCTTTGCTTTCTCGGCAAGTTCAGCTCCCCATTGTTCCAAGACGCCGGCTTTGGAGTTGAAAATGCAGGCTCCATTTTCATCGCACAATATTAGATATACTTCACTTCTAGACTGCAACAATTCAGCGAACTCTCGATGGGCTGGCATGCTAGCGAGCCGAGGAAAGATAGCAGTCTCTGAAAAAAATAGTTGAGAACCTTCCGCGTCCTTTGGGGCCGCCTTACAGTAGGCAACAACCAGAGGACCATGCGGCGTCTTGACGAACTGCGGTCTTACAAGACACTCGGCAGATCCGCTCCACATTGAATTGAAGGATTCTTCCTTTGCCGCTCGCACAAAGAAAGCACAGGTTGTGTTCCCATCTTCACCCTGAACGATTGAGGGGTAGGTTCCCACGAGCTTTGAATTAATCGAATCAGGTATCCTCTTGGCGGTCGCTGACCACACAAGTCGCGAAGTAGCTTTCATTGCGTTGGAAGATCTTGATTGCGAAACTAAATAGTCAAGTATGTAGTAAGTTATTACTCAGTTAAGTACCTGGCTGTACGATCCTTCTCAATATTTTTCTCTGCACGAGTACGATGGCATAGGAGGAAGCCGCACTTGCCTAATCAATATCAGATCATTTACTCAGTTGCTTCTCTGCCTTCTCCTTTTGTTTGTATTCTTCCACTGCTTTATCGTAATGTCCCAGTGCCATGCCCTGAAACTCTTTCGTAGACTCAAATTCGGTGAGGCAGCCGTGACAGACAAGCGTGATAAATCGCTTTTTGCTTATCGTGGCAAGGCCATACAGCTTTGTCTTGTCTACATACAACCTGATAGTAAACTGCTGCACAGAGCCACATTTTTGACATTCAATTTCTTGCTTCCACAAATCCGTTTTTTCAAGGTCGTGATTCCATGAAACATAGAATGCCATTAGTCAATAGCTCGCCGGTTGACCATATAATGAACCTCCAGATGATTTATCTAAAAGGGGTTGCATTTCGAGAGAAGTTACGTCCCCTGCGCGTCTGGAAACAGCTTCTCCCGCGAACAATAATATAATACATCTCTGCGACTGATTTCATGCCCGCAAAAAGATGGCTTGATAATCAAGTAAAGATTGACCCCATAAAGAAACAGACCATTGCAGTTATTGGTTATGGTATCCAAGGACGCGCCCAGGCATCCAACATGAAAGACTCTGGACTTGAGGTGGTAGTTGGGCTTCGAAAGGGCGGGAAGACCTGGAAGCAGGCCGAATCCGATGGACACAAAGTGATGGAAGTATCAGAGGCAGCCAAGGCAGGAGACATAATACACATCTTGATCCCCGATATGGAGCAGGCCGAGACCTACAAGAAGGAAATTGCAAAGCACCTGACAGAAGGCAAGGCCCTGTGTTTTTCACACGCCGCAGCTGTTCACTGGAAATGGATAGTACCTCCCAAAAATGTTGACGTTATTATGGTAGCGCCAAAAGGACCGGGTCAACGAGTCAGGGAACTCTACCAAGAAGGCTTTGGAACGCCATCGTTAGTTGCAGTTTATCAGGATTATACCGGAACTGCCCTTGACAGGACCCTTGCGCTTGCAAAAGCAATTGGCAGCACTAGGCCCGGCGTTATCCAAACTACATTCAAAGAAGAAGTCGAGACTGATTGGTTTGGCGAACAAGTAGATCTTTGCGGTGGTGCACATGCATTAATGATGAACGCATTTGAGACGCTTGTCGAAGCCGGGTATCAGCCAGAGGTGGCTTACTTTGAGTGCCTCCATGAGATGAAATTGATAGTCGATCTAGTTCAGAAATACGGGATAACTGGAATGTACAATAGGGTAAGCGAAACTGCGCGTTACGGCGGGCTTACTCGCGGACCTCGCGTCGTAGACAAAGTCGCCAAGGAAAAAATGAAAGAAGTGCTCAAGGAAATCCAGTCGGGCGCATTTGCCGAGGAATGGGTCAGCATGTACAAGAAAGAGGGCAAGAATTCATTTTCTCGCTACATGAAGACAATAGAGAACCACCAGATTGAAAAGGTAGGAAAAGAGATGCGCAAGATGATGTGGCCAGATCAGCCAGAAGTCTAGAAGTTGCGAATATTTATCGGCGCAATTTTAGACTAGGCTATCGGGATGTTTGTGGATTTTGGTATAGGTATCCGCAACGTCACTACTCCGTTTTCATAGGTTGCCTTGCCTACTATCTTTTCATCCTCCTTTACTGAAATTGGGAGGACTATTTTCTTGTCAATTTTTAGCGGCCTATGCCTGTAATAGACGGTCCCAAGCGATTCTTCCTGCTCTCTCTTTGCGCTTATTGAGAGGATATTGCCGGCTATTCTGAGGCTTATGTCCTTTTTTGCAAATCCCGGACAATCGATTACAACGGCAAGCTCGTTTCCATCTTCGGCCATGTCAATTGCTGGCATCACAAACTCGAAAAATTCGCGCGACTTGCTATCCAATTCCTTGGCCAGCTCTTTTACCATGTATCTTCCAATGCCCATACTGTAAATTCGACAGAATGGTATAAATCCTTTCGTTTCTCCGCGAGAAATCCGATAAAAGTAAAAATAGTTCCCGCAGCGATATTCATGCAAATGTATGCGGGCTCGTACGACATGCCAAGCTGCAACGCCTGCGGAAAGGAAGTGAGTCCTGGTGAGTTGTCAGAGAGTTTCTCTTGCCCCAAATGCAAAAATGCAAGGATCTGGCGTTGCGAAGGATGTAAGGGCAAGCAGAAAAAGTACAGGTGCACATCGTGCGGGTACGAGGGGCACTAGGTCAAAGTTTTGAAAAAGCTGCTTACAAGTTCTCTTTGGGTGTCCTTCATCGTGATAACTGCTTCAACAAGTTCTTTTTCTACAGCAACATGCTGCGAGATAACAGACCGCAATTTCTTTGCGTCCATCGGGGCAATGCTGTCGATTGCCCCTGTGCTGTAAGAATAGATGTACTCGTTGATTACCTTGGACACAAAGGATGGACTAACCTGGATCAAATAGAGCAACCCTTCCCTCATCGCTTTTGAGGCCGGGTCGCCCGCAGAAATAGAGGTTATATACTTCGTTAATATCTCCATTTTCTTGTCTCCAAGCTCCTCGATAGATGATGCAACCAGCATCCCTGTGTCTGTGAGCTCGTAGAAAGGGACTCCTTCCAGCTGGAGCGCTTTTGGACCACGCCTCAGTGGCAGCCTACCTCCTTCTTTCACTACCCCAGCGGGTATCAGAACCTCATCTAGGTCTCGGAAAATGCCTGAATAGATGTTCTGCCACAATATCCCATGCTGCTTTGCAATCGCGTGGGCTATGGAAGTCCTTGTCCGGAGATCTGGGCTTTGTTCCGTCGCAAGATGCGCGATAATCCCCCTCTGCCGCTTCGCCTCACCAGTAAACTTGTTCCTCTTCGTCTTGAAGGTATCAAATATGGCGATGGTTGTCTTTTCGTCCTTCACTCAGCTATCTCCAGGGATGCTAGTTAAAACGTCCGTTATTATTTTAATTTGTTGGTCTATGATAATAAATTCTTGGCAAGACGCCAATGTAAAATGTAACAATGAGCAGTCCAAGCCAAATATTACTCAACATCTTTTTATTGATCCATCTTTGAGCTATGGCGGTGGCAACGAAGGGCAAGATAATAGTCCTGGAAGGCACTGACAAGGCGGGCAAAACCACGCAGTCAAGAATGCTACTCGAGGCGCTGAAGAACCTCGGAAAGGTCTGCGTTATTCTTGACTTTCCGGACTATGCTACGGCAATAGGGATGGAGATTAGGGCGTTTCTGGACGGCAGGCGAGAATATCCACCAGAGGCAAAGCACCTGCTCTTTTCTGCCAACAGGTGGGAAAAAAAGAAAGAGATAGAGAGCATGGTTGAAAAAGGAACAATTGTCGTAATGAACAGGTACTGGCAGTCGAACCTAGCTTATGGTGCTGCAAACGGCATGGATGCAAGCTGGCTCTTGCGCCTCGATAAAGGGCTCCCAAAAGAAGATCTTGTCATTGTGCTCCTTGTGAACCCTGCAACCTCTGGGAAGAGGGCACAAGTTCAGGATGCCTTCGAGTCAGACGCACAGTTAGCGACTGCCGCATATAGGAATTACACAAAGTATGCGAAGCAATTCAAGTGGAAAGTCCTCGATGGCTCAAAGAGTAAGGAAAATGTTCACCAAGAAATAATGAAGATAATAAGCAAAGAGCTTAAAGTTTAAGTCCGGCCGCTTTCCATCGCGAGTATGGACTTTGTAGGCGAGATAACGGATCCCGTACACAGGTCGATTAGGTTTTCACAGGTTGAAAAGGAAATCATTGACACGCCTACCTTTCAGCGCCTGCGGCGTATAAGGCAACTTGCAGGTGCTCACTTGGTATATCCCAGCGCACAGCATTCCCGCTTTGAGCATTCACTTGGGGCTATGCACATCGCGGGCCTTGCGGGTGAATCGCTATTGGCAAAGGGCTATATCGACAACGCAGAGGTTGTTCAGGATCTTAGGCTCGCCGCCCTTCTCCACGACGTAGGGCATGGGCCTTTTTCGCATTTGTTTGAGGAGGTACTTGAGTACAGGAGTAAGACGACCCACGAGAACATGGGAAGAAAGATCATTTCGGAAAGTGAGATATCTGACGTTCTAAGTAAACATGGTCACAGCGTGGAGCAGACTTGCAGACTTTCTTTTGCGCCGCCCAAAGTGACCTTTTTAAATGAAATTATTTCAGGGGGGATATCCGCAGACATCATGGACTATCTTCCCAGAGACGGCCTATTCACAGGAGCTGAATATGCAAAAGTGGACTACCACAGGATTGTGAGTTCCCTTGAAGTCTGGAAGAACAGGCTTGCAATAAACAAGTCTGCGCTCAACTCGCTAGAGTCAATGCTCATATCCCGGTATGAAATGTTCAAGGCAGTCTATTTTCACAAGACCGTACGAGCCGCTGAAGTCATGCTCTTGCAGTCAATGATCGCTGCTGACGAAGATCTGGGCTTAACTGATACGTCGCTTGAAAACTACCTTGGCCTAACAGACGAAGCGACACTTGACAAACTCTGCAACGTAGACGTCAACATCAACGCAATGACAAAACAAAGGTTTGCGGCCGAGCTCGCCCGGGACTACCGCGAAAGGAGGCTACTAAAGTCAGTCTTTGAAAAATTCTTTCAAAAACGGGGAAGGCACCAGATGGATAGAAAGGTGTTGCAATCTCTTGCTTGCAAAATCTCAGATGCGGCGCATGTTGATAGCGACTATGTTTTTGTGGATGCATCCCGGGCCCCTTCGATGCCCCTTACGCCAAGCAAGGAGGAAATGATGTCTATTTTGGTGGTCGACAAGGAAAGTGTCAAGGATATGCCTTTCTCGCACCTCCCGCTCATAGAATCGATCTCTGGCTTTTTTGACATGCTAAGGGTATACACAACAACAGAAAACCGTGAGAAAGTAGAGCGATCCGTTAAAAAGGTGCTGGGAGAACAGGAGATATTGTATATGGGAGGAGGAAGGTGACACGGCTGCGAAAAAACGCGTTGTTATCAAACTGAGCGGCAGCGTGTTTGGGGACAATGCAGGCAGCAAGTTGCGAGAATACGCAAGGATGCTTGAGGAAATTAGTGGCCGGGTCCAACCTGTCGTCGTAGCGGGGGGTGGCAAGATTGCAAGGCACTACATCAGCGCGGCTCGGGAGTTTGGGGCTGATGAGGCTACTCTAGATTCTGTAGGCATCGAAGTCTCGAGGCTCAATGCAAAGCTGTTGATATCGGCGCTGGGTGAAGCGTCATTCCCTTCAGTCCCAAGAGATCTTGAAGAAGTGTACGCGGCTGTGTCCAGTGGAAAAATAGTGGCCACTGGAGGTCTACATCCCGGCCAGAGTACGAATGCAACTGCAGCGCTAATTGCAGAAAAGATCAGGGCTACGCAATTCATCAATGCGACAGATGTTGATGGCATTTATGATGCCGATCCAAAAAAGAACAAGAGTGCCAAAATGTTCAAGGAGATTTCTGTCAAGGAGTGTATAACGATGCTGGGAACAGAGAACTCGGCTGCCGGTGCGTACGACCTCATGGACCTGGTCGCGCTCAAGGTTATCGAGCGGTCAAAGCTAGCAACTGTTGTATTACGATCCGATGTCGCCACGATAAAGAGAGCGATTGACGGAAAAGCATCTGGAACCCAAATTGTATCTTGAGGCCGGTGATAGCTGCATTATTATCTATCATGGGTATTTACTAGAATAATATACCATAGCTGAGAGCGATGAATAAAGAGATGAGATGCCCAAGTTGCAGCAACAAAGTAACTGTAGACGAGGACTTTGGACACGAAGTCATATGCAACTTGTGTGGTCAGAAAATGAAATGACATCCCCCTTGTAGCGTATTGTGTGAATACTAGCGAGAGTAATTTTGCCGAATGCGAATTTATTATACATCTTTTCGTTTCGAGATACCCGACATCAGGAAAATCGTGCAATCTATGAAACAGTCTTGATGTTGCCTGAAAACTCTTGCATGCCATCCGACAACATCTTTTTGAAAATCAATTCGCCTTGCTCCGCTGAAATGGGTTTTGACTGAGCTTTTGCGTAGCCTTCGCTGTCGCAGATAAATAGCATGGCTTCCGCTCCGCGGACCATTTTACCGGCAAGTTCTTCTTCACCTACTGGTTCAAAACCCTGTTTACCCTGCTTTATCGTGTAGGTGAGCATGGCAAAACCGACATAATCGAATAACTTCATTTGTGCTTTTTGGGCCCGCTCACGGCCTAGGTGGGCAGCCTTGTGGTACTGCACAAACCTAACCCTGGCGCGTGCAGAGTATAAGGATTTGCTTGCAGACTCTAACCGTCAAGCGAAGATTTAAAACGCAGACGCATGCCAGAAAATTCGATAGTGAATTCAAAATTCATCTTTATCGTTGCTGGCGGGATCGCTGCAGCTGCGATAGTTATTTTTGTGGTAATGGGCTCCGGATCATTAACGCTGCCGGGACTTCCTGCAGGTCAGACCATGCAGACGCAACCGGCTGAACTCCAGTTGTCAATAAAAGAAGTAAAGGCAGAGAGGCAAGACGAAAGTACCGCAGCCCTACAGGTGGTGTTCAATGTTTTCAACCCGAACCGAGGCACTGCAATTCTTGAAACTATACATTATTCCATTTTCATTGACAAGCTCAAGATGACTACGGGCGACATCGGCACAAGCCCAGAAGGCTTTGTCGCTTCGCAGGAGGGAATCTTCCCCGTAGTCTCGAATACGACAGTGACACTAAAAGATTCCCGGCCCTCGGTTCGTAATAATCTGACTGCTGTCGCCTGGGATAGCATGGTAGAGGGAGACGCCCAATTCCGAATCGAGGGCACGTATTCGTACAAGCTCACTGGCACCAACTTTCAATTTAGCACAGGAGAAAGAGAATTTCGCTATTCATATCCCTGACATAGTAGTTCTCAATACATAAGCAAGGTTTGGCGCGCGGTGAAGGTAGTGCGTCGTTTCACGCAATCAACAGGAAAAAATGTCCAGAGATCGAGGTCGACATGAAGGCTGCTTCTTGCATCTACTTTGGCGTCTTGGAAATCCAAGTTGTACTATGAAACACTGTCATTTTATGATATTATCATTGCAATAAATCCCTCCAATCGATAAGGATAATAAGTTTCATGAAAAACCCATGTTTGAAATGGCCGACTCTATGTTCATGTTCTATGTCACCGCAGGAGTATTCGTATTCCTGGTTGCTATACTGTTCGGGTCGCGGGCAAAGAGATACAGCTCCGGATACTCGTCAGCTGAGGGTCACACAAACACCGCTCACGAGTGACGAGCGTCAATCTCAATTTTTCTTATCCTTGCCAAATAGTTCTGCAATCAGGTCGCCGCCTTTTTCATCTTTAGGTCCGGGCGTGTAGCACCGCTCATAGTATCTGCAACTTTGACACAGCTCAGACGGTTCGACTATCGGGGTCTTGCCTTCTTTGAGCAGGGTGCTTAGAACCCTGGCCCTCCTGAGGATTTCTTCAAACATCTTGTTGCTCTTGGATACTGAAAACTCTATCGACTTGCCCTCTCCGTTAAAGTAGATAAGAAAGCCTTGGAGCTTTTTGAAAGCAAATACACAGGCGTTCAGATATAGCATGTGTCTCGGATCTGGGACTTCGGGCAATTCGGAAACTACTTCGAACCTTATGACAAACTCGTCGGCGAGTATCATGTCCGCATCTACTTCGATGGTGAGCGTGTCCACTTTGTATTCTGCATGCAAGTTTTCAAGAGCTCGCCTAAAGCCGTTTTTGAGAAGACCCCGGTTCTTTACCTCGCCACTGGCCCGGAGGGGATCACGGCGGTCATAGTAAGCCAGCCTTGTACATGTTGAAGCTTCTTCTGCATGAATCCTGTCGCTATTGGCTCTGTCAATCTTGGGCTGCAAGTTGTCATAAATTTTGTCAAAGGCCTTGTTAATTGTCTCACGCATATCTCGTCCTCCAAGCATCTGGCTGCACTATTAGCTCGCAGAGTGCTATATATCTTAAATTAGCCTAAAATCCCGCTTTGATCGGGTCTACAGGTTTTACAAGTTCGCGCAAGAGAACCGTTGCATATGAGCCCTTCGGCAGCTTGAATGACACAACTAGCGCGGAATCGTTACTATACCCGAACCCAGTGCACCAGAGCGGAGCTTGGCGGAAACCGCCCTGCTGGCTAAGCTCTTGCATCTCCTTGATGTAGAAATCCTTTGGGACTACTCCTTCTTCTTCAAGAATCGCTTTTGTAATATTTTCGAACCGTCCTTTCCCAGGCTGAAACGTGTGGCCTGCTATCCTGATGGCCGGGACGACACCTTGCTTTTCTTTGGCGTTTTCAAATTTTACTATTTTACCAAAAGTGGATGGCCCCTCCATCTCAAAACAAAGATCGCCGGGTTCAGGCACGAGCAAATCAGCACCGGCTATGAAGGCCCTGCTGAGGCACTTGTTGAACAAGAATCCCTGATAAGCCTGAACAAACAACCGGCGGATTGTAATCGGAACAGATCTTAATGCAGATATTGCATCCTTGCCTCCGGCAAGAGCCGACATTACCTGTCGCTCGATATCCATTCCCCGGGGAAGCATTTTGACCAGGTGTCTATAGTTGGCGGGGTTGGCGCTCTTTTGCCTTATCTCCTTGCTCGCTGACGAGTCATACTCGGTTGTGTACGACAGCAAAAGTTCAACTGCTTTGTTGAAATTCCGCTTGACG
>DASYRH010000033.1:0-4416 GCA_036004585.1 Nitrososphaera sp.
CTTGGATGACACAGCCCAGAAGCCAAAGACAATGATCGCGGCTATAATTCCCAGCTGGACAATAGTGACTATGGTCCCGGTTCTTCCGGTTTCAGAAGTTCCCTTGATGTTAATGTATGAAAACGCGGCGACAGCACCGACTGCAATCAGCTTGTCAACCGGGATGAATCCGAACAATGCACTTTCCGTGAGGATTCCCAGAACATCAGGTCCGAGGAAATAGTAAAGAAAAGAACCAAAACCAACCGCGTAAAGACTTCCAGCAACGATATGAGCAAACCAAGCCATCCAGCCGCTGATGAAGGCATTTGGGCGGGGAAGTCCCTCTCTTACCCAGAGATACCCGCCGCCGGCTTCAGGCATGGCGGACCCAAGCTCGGCGTAAGCCATCGCAGTAAAGAGCGTAATCATTGCATTGATGATAAAAGCAAGAATTACTGCGCCTCCCGCTAGACCTATTGCTGGTCCCGTGAGGACGAATATAGCGCCCCCAATCATGCCTGCGATGCCAACCATTATGATGTCAACTAGACCAAGAGTACGGACCAGCTGATGCTGATGTGGATGATCAGTTGGTGGTCGCGTAGACCCAGGGCCGGAGGCCGACAAATTTAGCGTTAGGTTATTTAGTCGAGAAATAAACCTTTAGAACTGTTCTTCCGGTCAAATACGCAAAGCACTCGAAAGGCTATTTTGCCATGATGCCTAACTGATGAGATGAATGAGCCCCCTTCGAAAGGTCAAGATGGTCAGAGGACCCGCCAAAGTGACGATCCGAGGCAGGTGCATGGTGCTTGGGGCGGATGTATCTGATTCAGTTGTTGCGGTGAGGGCCGGCAAGGCTTTACCCTTTGAGCCGGAACCATACTGCAGATTCGGCATGAAAATGGGTCAGGGAGCTAGGGTATGGGACGCGAGTCCGTTCAATGCAGGGATTTCTATCTGGAAAGGTGTCCCTCGGTCAGTTCTATCTGCCGTCGAACAACAAGGCAAACTCACTGTCCTCGTCATGGGGAATGTGGATACTGGCAAATCCACGTTTTGCACTTTTCTTGCCAACACGGCGATTAAACGAGGGTTCCTGCCCTGCATAATTGACGGAGACATTGGTCAAGGCGACTTCGCGCCACCATCGGCGATGGGGGCCGCGGTGCTCACCAAACAATTGACCGACTTGCGAGATGCCACCGCAAGCGTCTTTGGATTCGTTGGAAGCATCTCTCCAGCCGGAATCGAACAACTTGTCGAAGACGCGCTTTACAACTTGAGCCTGCGATCACGGAATCTCGCCCCTCTTGTGATAATCAATACCGATGGCTATGCGCGCGATAGCGGAATCAAGTACAAACGAATGATTGCTGACAAGATTCAGCCTGATATGATAATCCTAATGGGCAGAAATGGCCCCCTCGAAAGCGCTCTTGCATCGAATTCATGGCGCCTAATTAAGGCAAGGTCAAGCGGGCAGGAGTTAAAGTCCTGGTCGGAGCGTCAGTGGCGGAGGCATGACCAATTCCTGCGGTTTGTCGGCGAAGGACTAATTCGCGTGAGCCTGGATCGGATGGAGTTCAGCTATCTAGGCAATAATCTTTCGTCATCCGATCTCGCGTCGATATCGGGCACAGACTCTGACCCAGGTCTGAGAGACGTATTTGTCGGGCTAGGGTCAAATGGCGTTGTCGTTGGATTTGGAGTAATACGAAATATCGGTCGGGATTTTGTGGAGCTCCACACAGATCTTCATGATTTTGATGCCATTCATCTAAGCAACATCAGGCTTTCGGGCGGTGAAGCTGAGCAAATTACGTTGGAAATGCCGGGTCGGGTATCCCAAGAGAACTAAATGCTTCCATGCGTTGTCGGCATGCATAGCAGCTGCCACAATGTGCCCTGCCGTCTTTGTGGCAGCTCCATGTTAGCTCTATCGGCACCTTTAGTCGGATCGCAAGCTGGACAATTCCTCTTCTCTTCATCCTTGATAGAGGAAGTGCTATTCTGTACATGCTGCCGTTACAGAGAAGGCATCCTTCTTTGAAAAGTGCAGTCATCTTGTCCATATAGCCCTTGGAAGCATCCCTGAAAAATTCTACGTCGTGCAAGTTGTGACCACCTACAATAGAATTGACACCAAGAAATTCTGCATGGTATGCGGCAATAGAATAAAACATCATGTTTCTAGCAGGAATATAGGACGACCATGGTCCGTTCCCGCCCTGCTTTCGATTGCCTCCAAAATAATCTGAAGCTTCCTTAACAAACGGGAGGTCGATTCCTATTATTTTCGATACGCCCGCACGGTCGGCCAATTTTGCAGCGGCGCGCTTTTCACTTTCGATTCTTCCGAAATAGTTGTAGGTTATTGCAGTAACTTCAGAAAATCGCTTCTTTGCCCAGTAAAGGCAAGTTGCAGAGTCGAGCCCTCCGGAAAGAAGCACAAGCGCCTTGTCTGGCATCTAGTCTTCTTTCTTTACTCCGGCAATGATATGGGCTCCTTTGTTTACACCTTCATAGATGTATACGCCGAGGGCCTGCACAGTAGTCGGCATTTTTGGAGCCAAAAGCCGGATTATTTCGGACGAAAGATTCTCCACGGTAGCCTCGCCTGAGAGCATGTAAGTGGTAGATTTTGGAACCTGGAGATTAAAGTACCCGCGTGGACCCTCGAAGGAAACATAATAGTGCAAGTCGTCTTCTTTCTGAAGGTACTGTTTGTTGATAAAGAATTTGTGATCAATTACACTCAGCGCGTCCTTGATGATCCTCTTTGCTTCCCCAAAGTCTATCACCAAGTTGTTCTTCATGCTACCAATTATCTCGACCATCACTGTCGAAGTATGACCGTGGAGGACAGAGCACTTTTCCACGAGCGGGAGGATATGGGCATAGTCAAATGCCAGCGATGGATCTTCTATGAATATCGAGCCGGTCTGCAGCTCATCAGGACCATCAAAAAAGAAAAGCGATTCCATCTCTTCAATCCTGCTGGCAAATTTGGAATGACCAACCGCAATAATGTCGAGTTCCGGACGTGCTTGCCGAATCCTCTTGAATTTGGAAGCATCAACTTCTGAATCAATGACTTCAATAAACTTGCTTGCACCCACTTTAAAGTCAATTTTGATCGGCTTGCCGTCAGGCAATCTAACCTCAGCGTCACAGGTATAATCATGTCCCAAGTACGCTAGCATCCTCGCAGTAGTGAACTCGGCTCTGCTGCGAAGGAGGTTGCCCTTTCCGTCGATGTAGCGAACCTCGCTATCCAAAACAGCCCTTTCGGGAGGCATGATGCTAGTCCCAGCAAATTTGGGCTGGATCATATATAAACGATAGTTCCAAATCCCAGTTTTGCATTTATCCCGGGTGTGCGCAACGAATTGAGTTGCTTGTCTCTCTAAGAAACGCGCTTTACGACGCGGTAGGTGAAAATGCCCCAGATGCCAGAGTCGGCGTGGCATTTTCTGGAGGAGTAGACAGCGCGCTGCTCGCAAAGATCTGCTCGGATCTCGGCAAAGAAGTTGTATTAATCACTATAGGTTTTCCGGGCTCACACGACATTGATTTTTCAAAGAGTATCGCTTCGATGCTTGGCCTGACTCAGAGCATAAATGAAATTGACGAAGCAGACTTTCGGAGCAATCTGGAACATGTGCGGCAGGTCGTGAAATGCGGCAACACTTCGCATATTGAAAATTGCCTAGCATACCTCTATATCGCATCCGCAGCAAAACAACGAGGCCTGAATATTGTACTGAGCGCAAATGGATGCGACGAGCTTTTTTGCGGGTACAACGGCTACCGCCTTGTATATGATGACGGGCCAGATGCACTAAGAAAACTCATGGAGGAAAAGATTGCAAATGAATATTTGCTCGTGGGAGAGCTCGCGGAAATAGCCAAGGAATTCGGAGTGACTGTAAGGCAGCCGTTCCTCGACACCAAGTTCGTTTCATTTGCGAAAACGATTCCCCTTGAATTCAAGATCACCGGGGCAGAAGACATGCAAAGAAAACACATTCTTAGACAGGTCGCTCTTCAAATGGGCGTGCCAAAGGAATCGGCAATGAAGCCCAAGAAAGCTCTTCAGTACGGCTCGCTTATCCACAAGAATTTCCAAAAGGCGCAAAAAGGTTTACGAGGAAACTCTGATTGACTTGAAGTGAGTCACTATTCCTCGCCTAATATTTTCACGGTTCTCTTTGTGAGCCAAAGATAGAACTGCAACAAGCTGCATCTTGTTTGGAAGCGGCATTGCGATGATTTCGGATCTTGAATCAAATGACGCGCAAATGTAGTCAAGCATTCCTAGGGACTCTGACCAGACTGAGGACATGTTCACGAGAAGGCCGGCCTGAACGTGCAGGATGTGAAGTTTGGACGGGTGGAGGTCAATAAAGCCTTTCTGCGCGATTACCTTCA
>DASYRH010000034.1:0-63348 GCA_036004585.1 Nitrososphaera sp.
GAATCAAATCTTCATATGACTTGCCCAGCGCTTTTCCTTTGAGTATTAGTTTGAGGTTCCAGGTGATGTATTTCACAAAGTAGGCGTTTAGCACACCCGAGCCCCCGGCGATGCTCACCATTTTGACGTGGTTATTTACAAGGTTCTCCCGGAGCGCCCCTTCAATTCTTTCTGCAGTAAACGGCTTGGTAAGCTTTGAAAGCGCGTCAAGGTAAACCGTGTTCTTCATCCTGGTAACGAGTTCTTCGGTATCCCTCGACTCTGCAAGGGTCTGCAACTCGTGCTTTGAAAGTATCCTGCCTTTCATACCATGGGCAAGCACTGTCCCAAAAATTTTGCCGGGCATGCTGACTTTACTCATCAGGCATCAAACTACGCAACGGGGTAGATGCCCGTTCAATTTTAATATATCCGAAAATTGGTGGGAAAAAATCTAGTCTTCGAATAATGTCGACAGAGCAGAAGAGATCTTGCCTGAAAAGCCAATTAGCATGAAATGGAGGCCAAATCCTACTGGCACTGCCACAAGCAAGTTTTCAGTCGTCTGGAGGAGAGCTATGAACAGACCAAGTGCAGGAAGTGTGAGAATTAGCGCAACAGCAGTGCTGACCCAGGCAGACTTTACCATAAAGTCAGGGGTTAGATTGTCTAACGCATGATTTGCGTATGTGAGTTTGGTCTGGGCGCGCGTCAATTACGTTCATTGTAAATACTGAGAATGTACCAATTTAAATATTAATACAACAAATAATCAAAACAAATATTATCATAAATATGAATAATTAGGCTACACTAGAATTCATAAGATATTGTTGAATTCTGCCAGGTTCTTTAGAGAAATTATTAAGTAATTACAGGCGACTGGAGCAAAATACCATAGATTTAATTCATCATGTCCGGGCAATATCTCAGCTAAAAGATGCCATTCGGGGCTATTCTTGGAATATTTTGCAAAAATTACAGACATCTGAATAATCTTAATTAACCGGCGGAATCAGATAATTAGTGATGGAAGGCGTTACCACGCAGCAGAACCTTGACAAGAAACTCGATAACCTTCTGGACCAGTTCGAGCGCGAAGTCGAACCATACGACCGCTGGGCAGGAATATCCATGTTTGCTACTCCAGTAGGAGTCGTTGCTTCAATATTCGTACCTCTGATGTTTCACATTTCCTGGCCTTCGCTTGAAATTTCACAATCAGTACTGTACTGGATTGTTGGTGGGATACTGGCAACAATAGGGCTTGCAAAAATTCCGTTGCTATACGTCGATCATAAAAAGCACGAAATTTCCAGAGTGAAATACCGCCCGATGGCAGGGGTGTGCATGTGCGACTTAAGTAACCTAAGGTCTCACATGAGACAGGCCGACAAGGCGGGCAGTACCGGCGACAGAATCAGGCACACAAAGCTCGTGAATTACTACAGGCACCAAATCGGCTGGGAGTAATTCTTTCCAATTTCCTGATGGCAAAGCCAAGATTTGATAAATTAGATTCAGGTTGAAATCCGGATGAGCGACAAGCCCAAAAAGATTACTAGGACGAGGATTTATGCGGCAAGTACAATTCTTTCGCTTGTCATCTCGGTCCCGATGATTGTTGTGATACTCGTTACGCATTACGTAATAAAGACAAATGTAATGATAACCGGAATCGCAGGGATAGTCACATTGTTTATCGCAATGGGCTTTGCGTACAAGCTGTCCAAAAGATTGGCATCCAGAGTTCAGAATTCAAGTGGAACAGATCTGGAAAAAACATGAAATAGTTGATCGCTGCACTTCATCTAAATGAAGCTGAAGAATGTCGCGCTGCAACTTTGCACCTGCATCTGGATAGAGATAATGACTTGCGTCGGGATCACCTTATACCTTCTCTACCTTGGCAGTTACAACCTCGCTGCGATCACAGTCGGCGTATTTTCTCCGCTGATTGGCTTTCACTTCGCCATTGACAAACTTGGCTCGGATAGAATCGGGCTACAATCAAGGTCAAAGTTGACAAGAAATCGGCACAATCGTCAATTTGCGTAGATCCTTGTCGAGCAGACCGAAATATTGAACCATTGTCTGATTGGCAACCTATAACATGAGATAGCGGGAATCTTCGTGAAATGACGAAGTGTGTGTTTAATTTCTTCCACTTTGGGTAAATTGCCGCAAAGCACAAGCCTTTTGACCATAGATTAGGATGATGGTCATGACCGTGAACCCATCGAGTGGAAAGGCCTTGCTCAAGGTCTTTGGAGGAACCGCATTGCTTCTAGCGATTCTTGTTGCTATTGGCGAGATCGGATCCCAGTTTGGCCATTAGTAAGCCAGATTCTTGCTGAAGGACCGTTTGTCTCAAGTTGTAATTGGCATGACACACAAGTGGATTATAACGGTGTGTTGCTCTATTCACAATAAGGAAGTCACCTGAGACGTTAAAACAGGCGGCTGGATGGGCGATTGGGTGGGTTTGAGTAGCTGTCTGCTTCAATTGCCTTGTTCAGATGGTGCGACTCATTGGAATCTTGAATTCCATACCGTAAACACCGGGTGGACGGTGGCCGCCCATCCTGCTGTTTTTATTTTCTATTAGAAAAGAATTGGTTACAAAAATGCTTTGCGCCGGGCGACAAAAATGATAGAGCCCATTATTGCGATTACTGTAAGAAGAATACCGAATGCATGGAATTCAGGCACAACAACAATGCCAAGCGCTTTTCCAGTATAATCGGCATCGCGGGTAATCTCGTTGTTTGACTTGTCGATCATCCCTTTGACATTCACTTCAAAATGATAGGTCCCATCCGCAGGGAATATAACTTGCTGGATATCTTCAGAGTTGAAAGCTATGAGGTCATTCTTTCTGAGAATTTCCTTGTTGGAGTCGTCCAGCATTACGAGGTCATACCAGATATGGCTTTCCAGGGACACGCGCGTCCTGACTTCTGCAAATTTTAGGTGCAAGGTGCTCTCTACTGCCGTGTCCTGCTTGTGATGATCCCAGGAAACCATTACGAGCACTTTACTCTTGTCGGCGCGCGCTTTGCTTGTGCTTTCATGCGGATTGACTTTGTGGTCATCTAGATCATTGTCAGAACTTTGCTCATCTGAATTGCCTGGTGGCAATCCGCTATCCTCTGTGTCTTGTTCATCATCATTGCCCTCATCGGACGGTTGTTGTTCAACCAGTATGGATACGACTCCAATCCAAGTGTCTGTCCTATTGTCACTGACAGTGAAGAGAAACTTGTCATAGCCTACAAAGTCTGGCTCTGCCACGTAGAAAAGATCAGGAGCAGTTCCGATTAGAGTGCCGTTGGCCGGCTCGCTATAGATTGCGAATATCAGCGAATCCCCTTCCGGATCGGAGGCCATCAAGGTAATGTTTGCCGTACCCTCGGCTGCTGTCAGGTTCATAGAGACAGGACTTGGAGGATCGTTTACTGCTGAAATCGAAATAGATACTGTCGCTGGTTTGCTTTTCTTTTGGAGGTCCTTCGCTATGAAAGTAAAGCTGTCAGTTCCGCTATACTCCTCTGCCGGTATGTAAGTAAGCTCGCCCGAATCATTAAAGTCGGAAATTTCGCCATAAAGTGGATAATCGGTTATCTCGAAAGTCAGAGGATCGGCATCAGGATCGTCGGCCGAGAGCACGATCTGGATGGGACGATCTTCTTCTCCTGTTACAGATTGGGAGAGGGCAACGGGTTTGGAATTGGAATAGTCATATTCGCCTTCGTTGTCTGCTTCGTCATCTACATATTCTTCGTAATCGTTGGTGATAACAAGAATTGAAACTGTCGCAATATTGCTGACTCCGATAGAATCGGTGACTCTAAACCTAAAGCTGTCAGGGCCGGTATAGTCTGTGTACGGTCGGTAGGTGAGATTCGGCGGGGTTCCTGTGAGGTTGCCGTGATCGGGGTCAGATACTATGCTGTACGAAAGAGAATCTTCATCGGCAGCTGATACCTCCAGTGTTATCTTTTTCTTTGAATTCTCGTTTACCTCTACATCCTTGTCATACGCCACAGGGGCATCGTTTGAACCTGAAATGATGATACTCACTAATCTCGTCGAGCTGTATTCGACACCGTCATTTGCCCTGAATGAAAAACTGTCAGGCCCAGTATAGCCTTCATCCGGAATGTATATGACTTCTCCTGTGTCTTCGTCGAATTCCGGAATGCTGCCATGGTCGGGATCGTCGACAATTTCAAGTGCCAAAGTGTCATCGTTGTCGTCGGTCCCAGTAAGGATAATCACTTCAGACTCGTTTTCTTCGAGCGTGACTAGTGGCAGCTCATCTGCTACTGGAGGAGTATTGATGACCGTAAATTCTGCTGAAGCGCTGGTAGCAGTTTCCGAATCTTCAATCGCCTCGATGATAATGCTTCCTGCAGACGTAAAATAAGGAACATCAAAATCTGCAGAGAACTCGCCTAGCTCATTCGTAGTTACAGTCTCCGGACTTGTAGGTATTTCATCACCGCTAAACATTATTACAATATCAGCAAGTGCTGCAAAGCCCGTGCCTTCAATCGTGATGCTTTCGCCTACCTGCCCTTCTTCAGGAGATAGGCTCAATTCAGGAGAAGCGTGCGCCTGAAGTGGAGAGATCGTCACGACACAGGACAGGCAAAGTAATCCAATGACAAGTAAGCATTTGCTCCCTTTGCCCCGTGAATTTCGTGCCGCCACATTATTACCAAGCAGCAAGTGCTCTCAATATTAGATATCATAAGAGCTAGCATCATAATTCTGTGCATGTGTAATAGCAAATACCCTACTTCGCTTAAATTCTGGCTCGCAATTCGGTGACGAAGGGATATTGTTGGATAATCATGCTGGACGAGTGACGCGCTACTCCAGAGGATCGCTCTCTTCCACACTGTTATCGCGTCCTTTCTTGCTTAATTCGTGGTTTATATGTTGAGAATTATTTATTCTTCCCAATGCCGACAACGGCTGCGGACAGGAAACGGATAGTTGCTCCACCAGTAGGTGACGAAGATGCCTGTTACAATTGCAAAGCAAACGTAAATGCTGCAATGATGAAAGCGTCTATTTCCGGCACAAGTGGCAAGGTTGCCAGTAAAATTGAAGGCAGAGAGGCTTGCAGCTGGTTTGAAATCCATTACCTTGTCAAAGAGCTTGCAAGAAAGATTGTTGGAAGTAAATACGATTGCATTTTGGGGATTGCCAATGGCGGCGTTATCCCTGCCAAGCTGCTAGCGGAGGAGCTCCGAGTGGATGCGATCCAACTGGTACCTGTTCGCAAAAAACAGGTGGTCATTTCAGAGATGCCAAAGCTGGACGAGAAGAAAAAATATCTTGTGATTGATGACATCTATGACACGGGCGCTACATATGGTAAAGTGGCAGAAGCGCTGAAGGCATACAGCTGTGATTACGCATTTTGTATGTCTAGATACGAGCAATCAGATGGACTCTATGGCAGAATCCTGAATCACAATCGATGGATCGTTTTCCCTTGGGAATTGTCCTGAGATAATTCCATTATCCATTTTGTGCACCACAAAATCTTATAGTGACCCCTCCTGCTATACAGAAAATGTCAGATGATTCCCAGTCACAGAAACCAAAATCCAAGATTGCATTTGCGGTAATCAGGATGCCAGACGGAAAGGAGCATGAAATTCCACTGCCTCCAAAGACATTCAGCTCTGGAAGAGAAGGGTACTATGCGCAGGTTCCAGGGTTTGTCTACGAAGATGAGGTCTATGGGGGTCAGATACAAATCTGGAAAAAGGGAGAAAAGAGTAAGAAATAATTCAATTTTGGTGTTCCTAAGGCAAATAGAGTGACGCAGGCAAATGAATACAGCACCATATTTTTAAGGTAAGAAAGTAAGAATAATAGTGCTATCATGGCAAGAAATGAAAAAGCAGACGTAACGGTAGTGAGCGTGAAAGGACAAGTAGTAATTCCACACGCGATACGACAGAAACTCGGTATTGGGCCGAGAACGAGACTGCTCGTGTATGGCCACAACGACGCCGTGATAATGAAGAAAATAGACATACCAGATGTCGTCAAGGACTTAGAAAGACTCTACGCCAGAATCGATAAGAAAGTCGCGAAATTTGGTCCACTTTCTGATGCTGACATCGACAACATAATCAGTGAGTCTAGGCGCAAGAGAAACGCTCAATGAAGATTGTGCTGGATACCAATGTATTGATCTCAGCATTGATCAAGCAAGGTAAACCGAGAATTCTTCTAACCAAGGTAATTAGGAATAATCACAAGTTGATCGTTTCGGAGGATATTCTAATAGCGCTTGCGAGAGTATGCAACGATACGGTAATACGCAAGTATGTCAACCAGCGAGATATTACTGAATTTATCCGGAATATCGCTAGTATCCCAAAGATGGTAGAAAGGGTTTCGGACTTTCGCGTAATAAAGGAAGATCCAGATGACGACATTATCCTTCAAACAGCCTGTGATGCACGGGCTGGATACATCGTATCTGGTGATAGGCATTTGGTTACGCTTAGAAGGTATAGGGGTGTCCGCATTCTATCGGTGGAAGAAATGTTGCTCATAATCTAAGAAATATCCAATCAGGCAGGTTCCAGGTGCAAAAGTTTAATCCAGCACACGAGCTATCAGGCAAACGCAATCTGCTTCATAGGGCTGCTAGGCTCGGCAATTATCATATTGCGAACTCGGGATGACTAAACTTATATGTATGCTAGACCATACATATGTCCGATACAACAGACATGTTATTGCAAAACTATCTTGAAGATTTGCTGAATAGCAAAGTAGCCCTGCGGTTGGGAAGGGCCTTGAACCGTTATCCCGGCAGAATCTTTACCGTGCGCAAACTGGCCGAGGCTGCTGGAGTATCTGTCAGCGAGGCCGCAGTAGTCGTTCAGGAACTTGAAAAATATGGGATTGTAACGATCCAGCCAGTAGGAAGGTCGTATCTCGTAGAGCTCAATGAGAGGAGTTATTTTGTCAACAGAATTCTAAGACCAATTGTAAAGGCTGAGGAACAGACAGTTGCGGAACTTGTTTCCATACTGAGAAAATACCTCACCCATGAGAGTATTATATCTGCAATACTTTTTGGGAGTGTCCCACGTGGCGAGGCACGAGATGATAGCGACATTGACTTGCTTGTCATTTCCGACGACCTTGATGTCGCTAGTACCCCCATATCAAAAGCAAGGGAAGAAGTCACGCGTGTTTTCAATGGCCGGCTTTCCCCCCTAATAATGACCAGAAGCGAAATAAGGGCAAGAGCTAGAAGCATGCTACTCGCATCCATCCTAGAAAGCTACATACACGTTGCTGGCAAGGACCTCAAGGAAATAGTTGAGCGCAAATGACAAGGCCTGTAGACCCAAGCAAGGCAACAAACTACTTGAAAAAGGCTGAAGACTCTCTTAGCATGGCAAGAATCGCACTGAATGAAAAAGCATATGATAATGCTGTAATGAGCGCAGTTCACGGCGCAATTAACGCCCTTGATGCTTTGGCGACAAAGTACCTAGGCAAAAGGGCATCTGGTGTTCATACTGACAGCTTACTCTTGGTAAAAGGTCTGTTGACTGCAGTGGAATACCGAGAAATCGACAAACAGTTCACTTCTCTGGTGAGCATGAAGAATGCCTCAGAGTACGAGCCTGTCTTGATGAGCAAGCAGGACGCGGAGAGAGCGATAAAGTTGTCTGAGCGAATTATAAATAAGGTAAAGGAAAAGCTGGAGAAAAATACCTAAGCTGGGATATGTCTGCTGCCTTTCTTTCAAACGGGCTTATGATATCCATTCTCTCTATTGTATCGACATGATATCCGGAATACTTACTTCTGCCTATCAGCCCTCAAGCTTGCGTTTTATAGTCTGCGCTGCTTGCTCCATGCCGCTTCTTATTCGGTCGTCTGCCCGTCCACACGTAAACATATCTGCTACTTTGCCTCCGGTAGGTAATTCAAAGTCAATTATGTGACTGACATGAGTGCGGTTATTGTCTCCTTGAAATTCCTGGACGCTTTCCCAGCGCTTGAATGGGCCGTCTGTTTGCCGGGTGACCAGCCTCCTGTTCTGCTCCTTTTCTGCCACTTGCAGCCGCATTTCTTTCCGTATGCCAATCTGCTCATCTGCAACCCGCATTTCAGAACCCTGTTCATTGTTGGCGCCAGTCGTTGACCCGGATTCCTTGACGACCGGCCAGACCTCTTTGATGTTGTCCGGGTTTGTATAAAATTCGTACACCCTGTCTACAGGCGCGTTAATGTTGATTTCTGTTTGGACTTTTGTCATGCTAACCGAGCATGGTTTTGTTATTTATCAGGTGCTTACAATGACACACGGATTGTTATCTGAACGGGATATCCGGGTACGTGCAGGAGTTATGCCTCAGTTGCTGATGCTGGTCCTGACGATGTTACGGTCTTGCCAAAATATTCCTTGACGTGTGGCCTGTACATGTAGTAGAGGATGACTCCGCTTATTGCGATGCTGACAATAGCGCCCATGTTTCCGGCTACAAGGGAAATGGCGTTGAGCGCGATGCTGATAATGGATAGTGCAATGGTAAGCGTCCAGGCCCAAGGCCTGCCCTTAAGCAAACCGTAAGCAACAACGAAAGACAGGATTCCCAGCGCAATTATTACCCCACCTACTCCACCAAGAACGCTTGTTGGAATTGCGGATAGGGCTGCGCCAGGCAACATGTTTTGAGGCTGCTGGAATGTCGAGGGAGGAAGCATCGGCACAAGAGCGCCCAACGCGACCATGCCCAACCCAGCGAATAACATGATTATGCCTCCAATGATGTTCAGTATCGCAATTATTGTGACACCGGTGGGCCTGGAAGCCAATGTCATGATGAGTTCCATGCACATCTTTGGATTTAAGGGGAATGCCCATTGCCATTGCGATTTTCTGCAATGCTAATGGTGAAAGGTGGATGTTACGAACTTTGTACACCCTAACAACTCGATGGCAATAGCAACCGATTTTTATATGATCTACATCTATACGTTCGCTGCAAAGCAAGTTGGCCGTGAGGCTTTCGGTAGATCATACTATGAGGGCAGTATTGGGCCTGGTGCTTTTAGCGGGATCGCTTGCAACAGCACCAATTGTCTTGTCTGCTGATGCGACTACGGGATCTATCATTAACGTGAGCATTACCCCGGGCGCTTCGACAAAGACGGATAACGCCTATTCCCCAAATCCTGTGCAGGCCAGCACAGGCGATACAGTGATCTGGACCAATAACGACAGCACGCTTCACACCGCCGTTTCTGGCACTGCATCGGATGGGCCGACAGGATTGTTTGGTGGAACAGCTGAAAGTCTTGCGCTCATTGCACCAGCGGGAAAACAGGACTTCACCTTTACTGAAGTCGGTGAATTTCCATACTATTGCATCCTACACCCAACCATGGTAGGTAGCATAGTTGTCGGAGGTAATGTCGGCCTTACGGTAAACACTGACAGGTCAATCTATGACATTGGTGATCAAGTTAGGATAACGGGCAAGATGGCTGACCTCGAGGAAGAGCTGCCGGTAACGATCAGAGTGACCCAGGCAAATGGCACGCTAGTTAGAATCGATCAGGTCAACGTTGACTCGGATGGCAAGTACAACTATGAATTCTCAATTGGCGGGGTGTTGTTTGAGCAGAGCAGGTCTTACACTGTGACTGCCCTGTATGGCGACCTGACAACGAATACCTCGTTCCGGATTGGCAGTTCAACTGGTGAAAGTTGCCTGGGTCTGGCGCCAACAATTGTAGGCACAGAACGTAACGATGTGTTGAACGGAACTTCAGAAGACGACGTCATAGTCGGACTTAGAGGAAATGACACAATCAATGGTCTTGGGGGTAATGATAGCATCTGCGGAGGGCTGGGACTTGACGAGCTCTCCGGTGGGGATGGAGACGACAGGATCTTTGGCGGAAACGGAAACGACGCTATCGCTGGTGACTTTGGACTTGATAGTCTGTGGGGAGGCCAAGGGTGGGATAGGCTGTTCGGCGGGCCGGATAAGGATATCCTGCATGGCGGTGTGGGAAATGACTTTTTAGAAGGTGGAGATGGAGACGACAAGCTGTTTGGACAGGAAGGAGATGACATTCTCGACGGTATTCCTGAAAATGATAACCCAGGAGAGTTCGATATTTCAATTGTTGTAGAAGCCCAATATGAGCCCGGAGATGACGTAGCGGTCTTTGGAACGGTTGACCACCCGGATGTTGGTTTCGAGGAAGTTACAGTCACTATCATTTATCCCGATGGCAACGAGGAAGCAGAGGAAGTCGATCTGGAGAGCGATGGTGACTTTGAATTTGACCACCTGTTAGACGACGATGCCAAGGATGGCGTTTACACAGTGAAGGTAAGCTATCGCGTAGACAGCGCCTTTAGCTACTTTTTGGTAGATGAAGAAGATGACACTATATTCGTACAAGCTGATGAGGTCTACGAGCCGAACGATGTTGTTCGGATTTTTGGAGAAGCAGCTGATCCTTCAGCAGAGGAAGGATCAGTAAGCATTACTGTTCTTGGCCCGAATGGCATAGTTGTAGATGATGTATTAGCAGATGGCGATGCAGACAGTTTTGAATTTGAGTTTGAGCTTGATGGATCGATTGGGCGTTATGCAGTTCTTGCGGTCGGCGACGATGGTGAAGGCTTCCGTACCTTTGAGGTTTCAGAGGGCGGAAGTAGTGGATTTGATAATGTAGTAGAGATCGATGATATTACTCCAGACCCAGGAGACGAAATAACAATAAGTGGAGTAATCGATGGTGCAGAAGAAGATGAAGATGTTGACATCACCATTCGTGAACCGGGTAATGGAGGAACTGATAATGCAGACACCCAAATAGATGATGACGGTGAATTTAGCGAATCCTATGAAATACCGGACCCGACTGACGATGGAATCTACGAAGTTGAAGTCGAGTTTGGAAGTGAGGATCCTATGTTTGCTTATTTCCTCATTGATGAAGACAATGACGATGTGCCTACCGAGACTGATGAGGATACATATGAGACTGGGCAGGAAGTTGAAATCTCGGGTGAAGTTTTAGATCCTATGACCGGCGAAGAAGAAGTGGATATCAAGGTGCTTGATCCGGAAAGCAACGATATTGGACCGGGTTCTGTTGATTTAGACAGTAATGATGAATTTGATGTGTCTATTGAGTTGCACAATGATGCGCATCCTGGCGTCTATGCAGTAATCGTCGAATATGATGGAATCGAAGCAGGGTGGGCAGTCTTTGAAGTCGTAGAAGGCAGCGGTGGTAGTGGCGAGAGTGAAATCACTGCGTCACTTGCCGACGCGACCCTCAGCCCGGGTGATGAAGTGGTAATCACAGGTAGCATAGACGAAACTGATGTTGACCTTGATGAAGTAACCCTCATCGTCGAAGATCCAGACAATGCAGAGATCGAGAATGATAGTGTTCGCCCTGATACTTATGGAGGTTTTGAGTTCAGGTTTGATCAGGACGACGACGCCGAGACAGGGACGTACGAGATAGTTCTCGAGTATGTAGGCTACGATGACAAGACCCTCACCTTTACTGTATCGACCTCCTCTAATGGTGGAAGATCATCTGATGGTGGTAGTTCAGGCTTTACTGCCAGATTAAGCAAGACTTTTGTGCTTGCAGGAGAGCTGCTTACAGTTAGGGGAGTTGTCGAAGAGATAGTTGTAGATGAGCCAGTTAACATTGTCATTTTGGGACCTGATGGGAGATTTACTGGGGTGTCGTCATTCCCAGAACCAACATCTGACAAGTCATACTCTACCCTCTTGAGCCTACCGATCAGTCTACCTGAGGTCGATGGCTATTCGGTAATAGTTAGCTATGACGGGAACGATATCGAAGTACACTTTGACGTCATAGGCAAGGCCTCATCAGGTGAAGTGATTACACTAAGGACGGACAGGTCAACCTACAGCGCTGGACCCACTATAAGGATAATGGGCGAGATAGCTGACAACGAAGTAAAGCCTGGACAACAGGTTCTGCTGCAGATATTCAATCCAGATGATGCTCCATACAGGTTTGACCCAATTACTCCTGAATCTGACGGGTCGTATTCATATTCACTGATAGTTGGCGGGCCCCTAGGAGTGAATGGAGAATGGTATGTGAAAGCTACTTATGGAAAAGCGGTCGCGGAAACAACATTTCAGCTGACTGGAGGTTTTGATTTGGTCACAGATGCTTCTGGCAATTCTAGTTTCTAAGAGGAATCATTTCTTGCACTAAACAATTTATCGAGCACTTGCAATCGTCATGTGCTCAAGATTGTCATAGAATCCAATCATCCAGGCAAAAGGAAAAGCAGACGGGAACAGCCTTCCCGCGTTTCGGAATGATTTCGCCGGTGAAATATTCGACCGGTGGTTTGCTGCTCTTTCTGACGTTGGTCCGACCCGAAATAAAAGCTAGATTTGCTATTTCGTTAATTTCTTTGGTTTCATAGTTTCTTGTTTTCAGTAGAGCACGCGGGAAGATATGATCAAATTGAATCGCATGGGATTTTCCCGAAGTACTATCTGAAATGAACAAACCCGTCTGCCAGTCTTTCACTTTGTTGTTTCTCAATATGAAATATAGCATAGAAAAAAATGGGCTAGTTCTGCCCTTGTATGAAATATCTGACGCATCTACGTCAAATTTCTTTACATGGCTTCTCAGAATCTCTATCAAATCGGCTAAGCTCTTCTTCTTGAAAAGGGCTGAAACATCAGCGTCAAGTATGCTTTCGGTAGATCCCATGCTGTAATGACCTCTCATATGCGCAAGATAGAACCACCTTGTTAGTAGGCGTTCATCATCAGTCGATAGATTTTCATCATGAAGAACACTGTAAACTGCAATAGGTATGATGAGAAAAGGAGAAGACAGGTTATCTAGATTCCCGACATTGGCATTGTTCTTGAGAAAATCTATTGCAAATCTGAGACCCCTCTTTGCTTCTTCTAAGGCTGCCTGAAGCTTATCGTTTGAAACCCTTCCTATTGTTTCGAATCTGCTTTGTTTGGTTGCAAAAACAACCATCGTACGAATAATCAAACCGGTTTCGATCATGTAATCTTCCTCGCCCCTGAACTGCTTGGCAAAATCTTCCATGACCTGGAGAAAACCCTTCCAATTCGCGCTTATTTGCGCAAGTGCTAAATCATGACCCCGAAGCTTAATGCCTTTTGAATTCACCCTGACGAATATCTGAGTAACCTCTTGGTATGACATGTCGGAAGGCAAAATCTCTACGACATATTCATAGTCTCTAATCTTTCTCACACTGCTAAGCCTTTTAGAATACATATCCCAGCGGTCATCTTCCGACGAAATTCCTATTGGCTTTAGTATTTCCTTGTCAGTCCTACTGAAGATATCTGAGACCTGAACCCAATACGGATTGCTTTTTAATGCACCGCTGGAAACAACAAATGTTAATTTGTTAAGCTCCTGCTGAATATCGGTTTGACCATTCTGTTCGTCAGAATCATCAAAGTCCTCAATCGAGGTTTGATCCTGATCTTGATCTTCGTCGACCTCTATTACATCAATCTTGGAATAGTCTTCGGGATGTTCCAGATTAAACAGAATTTCTATAGGTTTCTTTCTGTTTCTTACGGTAACAGGCTTACCGTTGATTACAGAAGTTAAGGAAGTAATTCGTTGTTGACCATCTAAAAGGATCTTTTTTACCGCGAAGCTTGTTTGTGTGCCTGTATTTTGCACAGATAGTTGCCGTGTTTCTACATCCTGTGTTGTTTCCCATACAAGGATTGAACCAGAAGGATAGCCTCTATAGAGAGAATCAAGCAAATCACGAACACGAGTGGCCGGCCAGACATATCTCCTTTAAATTTCAGGCAGACGTAAGTCACCATTGGATGCCCAAGTGGATATTTCGTTAACCTTTACATAGGAACGAGCCATTCCTTAAGATGGAATTAAAATCTATAAAACTATTATGTCAAACAAGGCCGAAATAGCACCCCTCCCGTATTAATGGCCTATTCTTTTATGGCATGGTTAAACTTTGGCATCCTCAGAAACTCTAGTACTTATCACAGCCCTTGTTGGTATGTGACTGGAATCGCTTCGCTAGCTCTGAGAGTTCTTGAAATCATATGTTCACCTTGACAAACGGTTATTTACTATAATACATTAGCATTATTGTAAATACCCGCACAACTGGAGATACTAATTGGAGATTCCATTTGACTATTAATCGCTGGAGAGTTTCTTAGATTATATAGTCAACAACCCGGACAAGGTATTCACTCAAGGCCAAAACAAGAGAGTCAAAGGTCATCTCCTTTACGCAGAACAGGATTGGTTGAAGATATTTGCTCAATTGGAACCTGTAAAATTTGGGGAAATTACGCATATAATGTATCGCGCAGAAGGTGTAAGCCCTATTGATTTCTATGCTTATCAATGGGCTCCAGGCCTGATAATGATTTTCGCGTCGTCAATGCAGGAGATGTATGAACGCACCTTAGAAAAGTTCTTTGAAGAAAAGACCGGAATCTCGCAAGCTTGGATTAAGCCGTCGGTCCTCGAACAATTGAAGGACTTTCTGGGGATGAATTATGACGCACAGATTTACAGCTTCATCGCCAGACGCCATAGATTTTGGAAGTTTCTTGCTCAGCTCAGGCCAGAGGAATACAGACGTATTTCTTACACCGGCGACGACGCAGGACAAACTCAAAGAAGTCCGAACATCCTACGTGGTCATCCCAACGTCAATTGATTTTATGATTGACAATACCTGGATGAAGATCAGCAGAAGTGGACTTTTTGTGCTGGGACAGGCGACGCGCAAACCTACTGGTATTTTTTCATCTTTGTAACCTGCTCTAGAAGGTCCCCGGACTCTGCAAGGCCCCGAAGGTCAATCTTGGAAATTCTCCTTCCTGCCATGCTGTGGGCCATGACTCTCGAAAATCTTGTCTGGCATGATGAGTTTGTCGGTCTTCTATGCGATTTCGGTTTGGGCATAATCAACAAAAAGCCATTCCTCGATGCATTTCGGTGCAAATCAAGGAATCGACATCAACTGCAGCTGCGCCCAGCAGATCGGGCAGGGCCTGCTCTCGTCTACTTGCTTTAGAAATGTCGCGCTGCCGTCCTCTATCTTTGCAAGAGTAAGAAATACAGTGCAGCCATTGCTGGCTTTTTCTCCAATACGCAAAGTTATCGGGAGGCCCTGGTCCATCGCAACAGGATATTCTGGATAATTCAGACCTTCAATGCGGTCAGAAAATATCCTTTGCACAAGCAGAGGCCCTTCGCGCTGGCCTTCCTTTAGTACGACTATGGTCCCATTACCATCCTGCGGAACGTATGGTTTTTGGACTTCTCTGAATTTGCGTATGTCCAAGGCATACTCAGGACCTTCCCCAGATTGGCTTACATCAGTCGTTGGCGACTTGAATGACACAAACACTAGAGTCCTGTTGGCATCGACTTCAATGTGGATAAAGTCGCCTTCCCCTATTCCAGCATTCCCTGAAATTGAGGTAATCTGGCCGTCGACGCACTCGGACATCTCTTCATGCATGCACTCTGCTTCAAGGGGCAGGAACCTGGCAACGGCTCTGGCAAATGGCATGTCGCCATTGTCATCGTCTCTAATCACAAATATCGCAGTGCCATTCTCCCTTTCAAAGCTCCATGCGGAAATGAAGGCTGTCATGGCAGGATTTTGCGTATCATCAGTTCCAATCGCCATGACAAGCACTGATCGCATCATCAGCGGGCTGCCTTGGTCGTCTGAGACAATCAGAGTCGCAACATACTCTGACTGCTCTATCGTTTGCGTGCTAACAGGATAAGGCTCTACTTCCGTGAGTTTAATCAAATAAGCCCCGGCTCTATGTTCGGCCATACTGGAATCAGCTCCCAGTGTCAGGGCGAATCTTCCAAGGTCTGTAGTGCCCTGCGTCAGGCCTACCATGACAGTAACCTGGCCGGCCCAGATGCACGTAACATCAGATGGGCACCTAGAGTCCTCTGTAACGTTCATGAATTTTATAGCAATATCGGATCCCTCAACCTCTACAGTTTCATTTGCAGCGATCTTGAATGCAACTCCCAGCCCCGCTCTTGCAGGCACGCCATCTATGCTTGCTTCTGCGCCTCCCAATGCTGTGGTCGAGCTGATCCAGAGAGGCGTGATAATTACCATGCCAACTACGATAAAGAGAACGATGGCATCTGCCAGGCCCAGGCGGATTTCGGACGGTTGCAACCAAGTCTAATCTTCAACACGATGATATATTGTCAATGGACGATTGCTCTATATCTGATTAGATTTCTGAAACTTGAAAAAGGCTATAACCTGCTCTTGGCCTTAGCAATGATGCTACTTGGTCAAGATTGACGAAGACATACTCAGGATGATTATCAAGTCAAAAGACATTGTGCTTGTGGCCAGCGTAAGCCCAAAAGGGATACCAAACATTTCTCCTCGTTATGTCCTTGGGATACTCGACAACGAAAAGCTGCTTTTCGCAGATGCCTTTGAGAACAAGACGTTTCACAATATTGGCGCGTGGCCCAAGGTTTCCGTCGCAGTCTTTGACAAGGACGCCGAAAGTGGCGGGTACCAGCTCAAAGGCGAGGTAGTGGACGTGACGGACCCTTCATTGATGTCCCGTGCCGAGACCAAGCTCAAGGAGTATGGCATAAACCTAAAGCCCAAAAAAGTGTGGACACTCGATGTTAAGGAAGTCTTTTCGCTAGAGCCCAGTGAAAAATCAAGGTATGCAATATCGTCTTACTATAGTTAATAATGCGGGTAGCATTCAACACTCGCAACTTGACCTCCTGTGCAGGAAACTGTTTAGAGGAGGAATCGATAGGTCAGCCAAAACCCATATTTTTGCTTGGCTAACAATCATTAAGTCAATAAAAATACGGTTTTCGCCAAGGACGCAGGACACCAAAAGGTCAAGAAAATCTGCTACTGATCCGGAATGAAAAATGAAACGGGTGTCTAGCTTTGCGCTTTTGCCTGCTCTTTTTCCCTGCCGTACGACTGCATTGCCAGACCACTAAAGATCAGCGTAGCAGCCATTGCAGCCGAGATTATCACCTGAGGTGGCGTAAGGTTGAACACGAATCCGACCACAAATGATATCGCAGCTCCTACGGAACTGTATGGTATCCACTTTGTCACGGCCAAGCGTGCCCTATCGACCATTTGTCTTCGACTAGTAATGCGCGGATTAGGTACTTAAATCATAGCTGCTTCTACAGCTTACCAAATAAGGTTAAATCATGCTTGAATCAATCATTCTTGATCTAAGGTAAGCTTGGTTAACTTAAGATGACCCCAAGAATCGTCGGGAGGCATTAGATTGAGCCTGCGAAATCGAAGTTATCGCGACGTTATTCGCGCACTTCATCATTACGGTTTCGATGTCGTCAGGCAACGGGGCAGCCACATAATGTTACTTCATGAGGATGGGAGGTATGTTACGGTTCCACGCCATGATCCTATCAAGGAAGGTACTTTGAAAGCAATTCTTGATCAAGCGAAGCTATCCAAAGAAGACTTTCTGAGAAAAGTCTAGGAAAATGTCGTGTGCAGCGACTTAAGGCGTACAAGCCTTTTATAATGAATCAAGACTAAGGTATACATAGATGGACTTTAAGAAAAGCATCGGGAAGAGAAAGTTCACCATTCGAATTCAGGAGTCTGCTGAAGGCGGTTATATCGGTAGGTGTCTGGAACTTCCTGGAGCAATTAGTGAGGCAGAAACGTTGGAAGAGCTCAAATCGAACATGACTGAGGCTATCCAGCTTATACTCAACGTGTTCGAACAAAGAGCCAAGAAAGATAAGAAGATGATAATTGAGATTCCGGGATAAATTCTGGTAATTAACGGATATTCCGAAATCATTCGGGCTGAATATCAAGCAAGTCTCGTTGATGTAGATAATAGTTTTCTTAGTTTAGGCTTGTCTGCAAATATCCAGACTATTGCTCCATACTTGTCATACATTATCTTGTTGCTTTCTTCCAGGTATTTCAAGGTCTGATTAAAATACGAATATTGTATTTGCCTAGGAAGGCTCAGCCGTAGTTTATTCTTAGAAGGATAGCTGCCTGCCTTTTTTATTGCAGTCTCTATCATCTGAATAGTGCTGAGTCTGGGATCTGGCATCTTATTTTTAAGGGCGGTCTTGCTCATACCATTCTTAATTACACTAGTTTAGATATAAATATTATTGTATAGATACAGATTTGTATATAAGCCGTAGACCTTCTAATTCATTCCATACCTTAAGTCAAATATAACTAGAAGAGGGACCTGTTTGATTGAGCCATCTTTATCGGTTCTCGTCACGCATCCTTACTAGCTCATCACAGGCGGAAGCGAACCGCTCCAGAGTAGTTCGTGTTTTGTCCAAGTCAGCGAGCGAACTGTCCGCTCGATAGTGTCGAAGAAGCTCATTTATCTCATTATCAACCGCAGCCCAATCTAGAAACTCTAGTTCCGAATTGATTTTCTTGTCTTTGCGTAGAATCAAATGTGAAGTCTCTGGCTCCGCCAGTAATAGACTTAGCTGCAAGATAAATTATTTGTTCGTATTCTTTTCTTACTTCATTCAATCATCTTGAGTCATATGATGACGTGGTTGTTGGTCTCAGGTCAGCCGACGAATTGCTATTCCAATACTCTTATCGGGATTATTGCTGCAGGTTGGACAGGCACTGTAGATGTCAGATCATCCGGAGTTACAGAGAACAACAACAGCGTGTAATTTCCAGCCCTTTGAGGAGTCCAGTACAGCTCCAATGCAATGCTACTGTTGGCAGCAATATTGCCCTGGAAGTTGGCTGCAGGTTCAAATGATTCGTCTGCCCGTGATAACGTTTCGCTGGCGCCGGCATTCCTTATACTCATCGCGATAAAGTGATCGCTAATTACATCCGGATTCTCGTTTGCAAAGCTTGCCTGAATAAGCACCGGCTCGCCTACTTTAAACTCCATATCCGGCTTTGTTTCGACAATGACTTCCCTGGAGCTATCCAGCGCGACTATTGAAGTCAGAGTCGGCCGAAGATCCGTCAGCATCATGGCAGTTTCCCCGGCAGGCGCAGACTCCATCTCTCCTCCTGAATCTTTGGCAGCCGTGGACGCGTCGTCGCCAGACTCTTGATCAGCTAAAGGCTCGCTCGTCCTCTGCTGCTCTGTCGGCTCATTCGACTGCAAAATCTCGCCGTCGTTAATGGCGCCATTATTACCTAGAAAAGAGAGCGCAAATACAAATCCAATGGCCGCCGCAATTCCAATACCGGCCATGCCATAAGTTGGAAAGGTTCCCATATTGCTATTATTTCACCATCAAGACTATAATATCATGCTTTTTGAGAAAAAAAGATTAGAGGATTGACTCCCCATCCAGTTGAGCTACGGCTACTTCTCCTTCAACTACTTCGATGTGCCCATTGTGCACCTGGCCGTTTGTGTCTACCACTGCAAAGTCAGCATGGTATTCGGTCTCGCTGATGTGCGTGATCAGGTCCATGTGTATGTCCATCGGGTCGTCAATCACGAATCCTAGCTGTGGAAGCCTTTCTTCCAGAAATGCCACTGCTGCTTCTTTCTGGCCAAATCCGGCGCTGTTAGTTTCGGCTGAGGTGCCGTTGCCCATGGTAAAGACCACGCTGACGGTGTTGGTTGTTTCCTGCTCATCTGGGAAAAACGGTGTTTGCTCTACTGTCGCGTCAAGCGCTCCCCTGCTGTATATCGGGAAGTAGACGTCGTTGAGGTAGATTGACTGCACTCCGGTAATCTCCATGCCCACTGCTTCTGCGGCAATTTCTGCGCGGTGCCTGGCACTTGCGATTGCTTCCTTAATCAGGGAGTCGCGGATACCTTGCTGCATTTCCTGTGAAATGAAGAAGAACACTCCGTTGACGTTGTTTGCTCCAGCTCCGATTGTTGCATCGATTACTTTGCCTGCGTCAATGTTGCCATTTACGTCAAGTGTCACAGTCACGCTGTTCACTGCCTTGTAGCCGGTTATTGTCTGGTCCGAGTAGCACTCTGGAGGAATTGGAAATCCTTCCATTACCCTGCATGAGTTCACGTCGTTTATGACCGAGTATACCGGATATACGCTGTAGTTGCTTGTGCTTATCTGGTCTTCAGAAATTCCGAGTGCTCTGAGAGCTGCGACTACCTTTTCCGTCATGTCTGCGTTACTGTCGGCTGCTTCCTGCGCAGTTGTGCCGTTGGTTTCAACTCCGACTGTCACAGAGAACTTGTCTGGCTTGACCTTGGTTGTTGCAAAGCCTGACGTCGACACTGTCGGCGTTCCTGAATATCCGTGGTAGTATGGTGCCGATATCGGCAGTGCTTCGTCCATGCTAATTCCGGATTGCTGTCTCGCTTGTTCTTCGCCTGTCTGGGCAACTGCGTTGAGCATCTGGGTGCTGCTATAGGCGGCAGCAAAGATTCCCAACGCAAGAATGCCCGTCAAGACTGCGAACATTGTCTCTTTTTTCCTTGACATTCTAGTGTGCGGATAGGTTCCACGTTTAGTAAAACTACGTTTCAGAACGAATTTTACGTTCCGTTCTACGTTTCAGAACAGCCGATTTCGCTCAATAATAGCAGCTTCGACGAAGCTCGAGTGCGCGGGCATGCAGCAAAAGCCTTGACGGAATCAGAATAGAGATCTAGACCGCTGACTTGCGCTGCTTACGCACAGGTTTGAAACGAAAATAGGCCCCGACTCCAACTCCCAGAACAGCCAACAACGCGGGAACCAGAAATGAAATTGACGAGCTGGCGATATTCCCGGCTGTTGCAGGACTGACCGCAACCATGAACGAGTTGAGCGCGGAATTTCCAGCTGCATCTGTCGCCTCGCAGACAATGTTGAACGTACCTATTGGCATCATCGACCCAGAGTTGGGAGAACAGGAAACCGGTAACTCTCCGTCAGTATCGTCGATTGCTTTTGCGTCAAAGTTTACTATCGCCCCATCTTTGGATGTTGCGATAACGTTCAGCAATCCTGGAATGATAAGCTGGGGAACCACAAGGTCTGTTATCGGAGCTTCCGCGATTTCATTTGGAATCAGTACCGTGCTTACTATGGGACTTTCTACGATTGTCTGAAGTGGTTGAGCTATCACCGTGACTTGCTCGGGCTCTGTCGGTTCCGGCGCAGCTTCAGGGCTCTCACTGCTCGCAGCAACTGCTTCAGTTGATGGCTCGGCTGATTGGGTTGTAACAGGGGTTTTCTCCCACCATCTGTCGCTCTCGTCACTCTCTTTGTCTTTCTCTTTGACTTTAATCTTGACCGTCGCTAATTCGCTGTCACTTGTCCCGTCGCTTACCTTGAATGCCAGTTCGTCGGAACCGTCGTACCGGTTTTCCGGTGTGTAGGTGAGGTTCGGCGCGGTGCCATCAAGTTTCCCATGTGACGGTTCGGACACTATCACATACTGTAGGTCTTCAGTTTCGATGTCCGTTCCTTTAAGCTCAAACGAAACTGACTTGCCTTCTCTTGTAGTGATTGAAGAAGCGAATGCTACTGGCAAGTCGTTGATGCTGCTGACTTGAATTGTTACCGTCGCTGGCCGGCTTTCTTCATCGCCATCGCTCGCCGTGAAAGTAAAGCTGTCTGAGCCATAAAAGTTAGCCGAAGGCTCGTAGGTAACGCCGCCCGAGGCATTGAATTCTACTAGTTTTCCGTTCTCAGGCTCTTCCACAATGGCAAAGGTGATTGCATCGTCTCGGTCCCCGCTCGCTTCAAGTTCGATCCTGATTGACGAGTCTTCGTCCATCTCTATTGATTGATCATGCGCTTTAGGCCTGTCTTTCTCGGAGTCGTCGTCATGGTCATCATCTTCGTCATCTTCATCATCATCTTCATCGTCATTGTCGTCACCGCCGAGCAGCTTGTTGATAAGACCATCCAGCGCCAGAACATAGTCAACATTACTGTCAATATCGTTAACGTTAAAGCCAGGGCTTGCAGCTAACGCCTGCGTCACTGGCACCATGCCAATGATAGCTGTTGCCGAAAGCAAAACGCAGAGTGTAAACCTCAGTTCACGCCTAGCGCGCACAGGGCATAGCTTAAGTCATGGTTTCTATTAAATTCGTGAGAAACAACTGGAATTTCTTACCCTCAGAAATCCTACATGCTAGAACTACAGATTAGCAAGACTGCTAGTGCTTAAGCGAGGCATTTGTACAAGATGTTCAAAGACATTATCGACAATGTCCTTAGGCAATTCCTGATGAAGCTTGATAAGCAGGACAGGTTAAACAAGTACTTGACATGAAGCTCCCTGAAATTAATCTCAAAGAACTTGAGAGATTAAAAGAGAAGAACTTTAGAGATAGGTTGGAATTTCAGGATCGATACATAGAGTGGTTGAAAAAGAAAAGTAATTCTGAATGGAGTTCGGCTCAGAAATCAGTCATAAACAGAAAATCAGACTAGGTTGAAAGCTACCAGCAAGTCTTGCAAGGACGAAGCATTTTGTTGTTCAACGACAGGTCGCTAAATCCTCAAGTCAGTTCTGGTCCTTTGAAATTTTGTGTCTGCCCTCAAAGAAGTAAGTTTCGCAATGACAAAGATCCCAAAGAGCACTGCGGACCGGATGCGTAGATGATGAAGATTCGCTAGAAAACTAGCTCGTCTGTCGACAGTGTCCTGGAGCAATACCGGCATTTCAGAATTAGCTTTTCCTTGTCAACGATGTCTATCGTCGACTTGATCTCCTCGCCGCTGTTTGTGATGCATTTGAGGTTAGGGCACTTGAAGATCCCGACGATCGAATCAGGCAGCAAGATCTTGCGTTTTTCCACCAGCTTGTAATCGCGGATGATGTTGATAGTTGCACGCGGAGCAATGAGGGCCAGCTTGTTTGTTTCGCTAATTTCCAAAAATCTGTTCTCGACTTTGATGATGTCTTTTTTTGTGTGCTTGCTGCTCGGCACGTTTAGCGCGACCGTGATGACGTTTCCTTCCTTTCCCGCAATGTTGAGCGCCTGCAGCACCAAAAGCGCCTTGCCAGCTTCGATGTGATCGATCACTGTCCCATCCTTGATCCTTCGGACAAGTAGCTGGCTTGCTTCGGACATTGCTTATTCTGCGGCTGGGCTAAGTATATCAGTATATCTATGCCGGCGATAGGTTCTGTTAACCTAAGAAGTCCTGCGATAAGTTAACTTGCTTGCATCTACTCTGAGGATTACCGGCGTCGTCGGATTCCCCTTCATCGCTTCACCTGCAAGCCCTTGCGAACTGCAGAACCGCTGCAGCCCTTTAATGGACAGATTCATAGCTGCCACAACGTCCCTGTCCATCCATCTCTTACACTGATCACACCACAGTTGTCTCGTCATTCTGTCCACTTGGGTTATCTTCTTCCCGCATTGCGGACAGAACTGCGATGTGCCTCTGGTTTCGCTTTTCGATAACTGAATTGTGGGTATGCCTTCCCAAGCTGCCTTATATTCAATTTGGCGCTTTACTTCGGCGAAAGACCATCCATTCAATCTCCTCCGGAAACTATGAGTTTGGCCGTTACCGCGTTGATAGAGCTTGCGGATCCTGCGTATATCTTCAAACGCCATCGCACTTCTATCATGTTTGGCTTGAACGATTTCTTTTGTCATTCTGTGAAGCATCTGATTGACTCGCTGTCTCCTTCGCGTTCCATACTTCCGATGCAACTTTCTTCTTATTCTAACGTCGTTTCGCTTAAATGATCGCAGTATAGAAACAGTATTTTCCGCAATATCAACTGCTCTGGAAAGGTCATATTGGACCACACTTTTTCCATTTCCAAGAGTTAGATTACGAAGGTTCCTGTCTACTCCTTGTATACTCGTGAATTCAATCTCTGGAATCTCTCTAGAGATGCAAATGCTAACTGTATTATTGGCAGAAAGCGTAAAACAACGGATTACGAGCGCGAGATCAGACAATACCTTTCTTACATAGTTGTTTAGTGGGATGTCAAAGTACTGTCGTTCACCGAGGGGTACTTTCAAGACTCCGTCGATAATCTTGAAGCCATATGATGATATAAGCAGCGTCCGACTTGCATAAGGCTGCCTTGGGTTCAACCCCCGCTTCAAAGATTTCTTCCTATTGGCGAGCATGCCTGCTGCATGTGATATAGCACATAATTTGTAGTAGGAAATTACATCGTATCCCCCAAGCTCTTTGTAGACTAACTTGCTAAGGTGCTTCATGGAAGACGCGTTATTGTTCAACCCAATCATCACACAATGATTGACCATCCGTCTGAAAGTTTCCATCAACTCAAGGATTTGCAATGTTGGTACAAAAGGCTGTGTGACTGTCTTGATAGCGCAACGCAAGGAATTCTTTTCTTATCGAACGATTGATGCTCCTGTTATTAATACAAGAGGGCACCTAGGGGAGAGGGTATGCATCCGCGCGATGAGCGGACTCGTTACCATCATGAGGCGATACATTGATTATTCCGCTGCGATAATAGTTCGTCGTGGGACTATTCAATCGCTGGAAACCAAAAGGCAAGATGTACAGCCTAAAGTGCACCCAGTGTGGCGAGGGCTTTCTCTCTAGCTACAACCTGGAGGCGCCAATTTGCGGCAAGTGCCTGCAAAAAGCAAAGTCACTAGACTCCACGATAGAGCATGACAAGAATTGCGAAAACTGCGGCAACCCTGGCGTAATTTATGGCAAGACTCTCTGCCATTCCTGCTATTTCGGTTTTACAAAGAAGGAATAAAAGCCGCCGTTGCAGACGTCGAGGGATACAAGAATTTTTCTGCAACCCGGCGGCAGGCGCTCGCTACTTTGGTCTGGCCGTTACTGACAACCGCTCAAAGTTTCGCTCCTGGCAATAAAGGATGTTGTGGTGCGATCTTACAGAATATTGTAGCTAAGTAGATTATTCGCGGCCCAGTTGACTATCTAGTCATCAAGATTTGTCAGGATTGCATTAATGGCTCAAAGGGGAGAGTAGCGACACCGGCAGGAATTTGCCGATGTCGCCAAGGGAGAACGGGATGCTCGGGAAAGCTTCCAATTCTCTCCCCTTTGACCCTTATCTAAGATGATTTAGACTTAAGGAACGCGCTACTCTGAGCCAATCCTAGCCATAAGATGGCATTTGCTGGCATGCAATGCCTCTAGGCAGAAAAAGGGGAATTAGGGCAGAATTAGCATGGAGCGAGACAAGCTTTCAGCCAAACGTAAAAGTGTAGATCTGAAAGCCCTGGCCAATTGCGGTAATCTCTATGGTCCTTGTCCCATAGTCGTCATGCTTGGCGATATTGTACAGCCTCTGGCCATCGACGACTACACTTCCATTATCTGAAACGTCGCTACCGCGGCCGTCGCCAGTCAGCTGAACATCGTTTTCGACTATTTTCAGCTCACCCTGCCCTCCTGCCACGATGTTCACAGACTTTGCAGAGTAGGCCAGGACTATTTTGCCGGCTTGTCCCTGAAGTTCCATCGAGTCTTTGTTGTTCTTCCATTCCCCTGACAGGTAGATTGTATTTGACTTAATGGCCGAATTATCCTGGATGCTATAGCTGACCACTTCATCTGAGTTGAAGCCTTCTGGGTTTCCAAGTGGTGCCCTTGCAAACTGGTAGCCAAAGTAGAGCTCGGGCGTTCTTATCTTGTTGAATTCTACGCTCTGGACAGAGTCTGGCTGGCTTATCGATCCGTTGATGTTTATAGTTTGCCCGGAATTGACAGCGCGCTCTGTCAGCAGCGACTGGATCACCTTTTCTGTTTCTGCGTACGAGCCTTCCCCGATGTGATCGTAGCGGATGTACCCTTCATCGTCGACCAAGTATTTGCGCGGCCAGTACCTGTTTTCAAAGGCCTTCCACGTATCCTTGTCGTTGTCCTGGACCACTGGGTATTTTATTCCATACTTTTCAACTGCCGCATTTACGTTGTCAATATTTTTTTCAAATTCAAATTCTGGCGTGTGCACTCCTACGATCACCAGCCCCTGGTCTGTGTACTTTTCATACCATGCGTTCAGGTACGGAATAGTCCTGATGCAGTTGATGCAGCTGTAAGTCCAGAAATCGACAAGGACTACTTTGCCTTTGAGCTCAGCAAGTGTTATCGGCTCGGTGTTGATGTAGCCGCTTATTCCTGCGAGCTCGGGCGCTTTTTTGAACTGCGACTTGTCAATCTGGACCTTGGTTATCGTGCCATTTTCCTGCAACACAGCCGACGGCACAAATGTGTCCTGCTGGCCCGATGCATTGTTTAGGTCCGGGCTGTTGAAATAAATTCCAAATCCGGCAATCAGCGCAACAACTCCTATTCCAACAGCAAGCGCAGAAAGGTTGTCGGTGTTCATGTTCCCCTCTCCAGGTTGATTATCTCGTTGGCAAGCGGAAAGTTTCCGATTATGCTTAGCTGGTTGGTGAACACGAGTATCCCGAGGACAATCAAGACTGCCCCCATTATCGGGTTAAAGTACTTCAGGTGCTTGACCATCTTGCGGATAACTTGGGTTGCCTGAGAAAAGAACGCGCCTGTTATCAGGAACGGCACGCCAAGACCGAGGGCATATGCAAGAAGCGAGTTATAGGCAGCTCCGGGCGAAGTTGCCGCCAGAGTAAGAGTAGTTCCCAGAATCGGGCCGACGCAAGGAGTCCAGCCTGAAGCAAACGCCGCGCCAAAGACAAACGAAGTAAGGTAAGTCGTCTTGAACTTTGGAAGGGTAGTCATTCTCTTTTCAAAGTTGAGGAACCTCAATTTCATCGACAGGATAAGGTACGCGCCAAAGCCGATTATCACGACTCCGCCGATTGACTGAAGGGTGCTCTGAAAGCCGGTACCAAAGTTTGTCAGAAAGCTGTTGAGTATCACGCCAAGGACAGCGAAAACGAGCGAAAAGCCAAGGACAAAATAGACTGTGTTTAGAAAAATGTTTAGCCTGACGGATTTTTTTACGGTGACTGACTGGCCGCCAGCGCCCTGGGCATTCTGAGTCTGGACCTCACTTAGCGTGGTTCCTGAAAGGTAGGAGACAAACGCAGGGATTATCGGTAATATGCATGGGGAGAAGAAAGAACCTGCCCCTGCCAGTGCAGATACCAGAACGCTTGTCTCTACCATTCAAATCAAAAGTGCCAATTTTTGCATTAATACTTTGTTCCAAATCTATTCCAGATTGGGCATTCAAGATAGCAAGTTATTTCGGTGAATAATAGCTGCATAGTATTCTGGACTTTGCTCCGGCTCAGTTACCGGGCCTGGGAACAGGCTTGACGCCCTCAGGCCATACCGTTACTTTCAATAGCGCAATCAGGCCTGCGAACTCGGCTATGTGTATTCCGGCAAAATAAGGCAAGAGCTCGTCGGAATACAGCTTTGCCATCGCGAAGTAGCCATAGACTGCCAGGACATTGTGGAGCATCAGCATCCCAGCAAAAACCATGAGGCCGACAGTAAATGTGGCTCTGGTCTTGCTGTATATCCTTCCATAGACGGCAAGCAGGGCTATGAGTATCGCCATGTTTGCCATACTAACTATAGAGCTGACGTCCATCAGCCAAGCCATCGATAGTTGTCCGTAGAGTTTGGCTTATTTACTTTTTTCCAGATTTGTTCATATTTTATCTCAAAGGCGATCCAGCCGAGTATCGGATAAAGCCTTCCGATACTAGGTTATATCGGATCGTAGGGATTGTAGCAGAGAATCAGGAGGGGAATGTGTCAATGCTGAAAATACTCTTTCCGATTAAAGCCTGATCTCGCTTCTTTACTTTTTTCCTGTTCTGTTCAGGCTTACTTTCCTATCAATGGCGGCGCGGACTTCGTTGAATGCCTCAACGTTGGCTTCAAGGTAGTTTGAGATAAAATAAAGCACTCCATATTTTTCCCCGGCTCTTGTCACCATGTTGTTTTTCTCAAGGACTCCTACATGGTGCTGCACTGCCTTGTAGTCAAGCCCGAGCGCCTCTGCAAGCTGGTTCATGTTGTATGGCTGGCCTTTCAAAAGGTCGATTATCCTGATCCTGTTCTCGCCCCCGCGCGACCCAGCGAAAAGAAACCACAGCAGCCGCTTGGCTTCGGGGTCGGGCATCAAGCCGCTAGTATGCTTGGTGTGGATTTAAACTTGAATGCAAGTTCGCTGTTCCTCTCTTCTTTAGCTCGAGCTCATCCGCTTAATCGATGGGGGGTGAACAACTGGACTGTCACCCAGCGAGTACATCATTCCTCAAGTTACCATCCCATCTCACACTTTCTTAAATTGGGAATGGTATCTGGTGTGCAATACATCCACCGCATACCTTATATCCGTGTATGGAACACTTAAAAATAAGACAAAAGTTTAGGCACGGCAGATTTGTCAAAAGTACGCGTGTGTGAAACAACGACTTTTACATCTTCTTCCGTGGCTTTTGTTCGTGCAAAAGCACCACACACAGATAAAGTGAAAAGAGAAAATGACGAAAACATTTGAAGAATTGGGATTGAGTGCCGACTTAATGAGAGCGCTCAAGGAAAACAAATTCGAATCGCCTTTCCCCATACAAGAGGCAGCTATACCCCTTATTTTACAGGGTAAAGATGTCGTGGGACAGGCGCATACGGGAACCGGCAAGACGGCAGCATTTGGACTGCCAATTTTGTCCCGCATAAAGCCAGAAGGCCCAGTGCAGGCGCTGATACTTGCTCCGACAAGAGAACTTGCGGTGCAGGTAACAAATGAGATAAACCGGTTCGCAAAGTACACAGGAATCAGGACGGTCTCCATTTACGGGGGCCAGAGCATAGGCGTGCAGCATGACAGGCTAAGGCGCGGAGTCCAAATAATCGTGGCGACACCCGGCAGGCTTATCGACCACATAAAACAGGGCTCGATAATTCTAGACGACGTAAAGTTTGTTGTGCTCGACGAGGCAGACAGGATGCTTGACATGGGATTCATTGACGACATCAAGTTCATCCTGTTCTACGTAAACGACGACAGGCAGACCTGCCTGTTCTCGGCTACGATGCCCCCTGAGATCCTCAGGCTGGCAGAAGAATACATGAAGGAAAACATTGAGCAGGTAAGGCTCAACGAAGAAGAGATCACGCTTGAATCAATAGAGCAGTCCTACTTGGTAGTCGAAGAACGCGAGAAATTCAAGCACCTCGCTGACTTTATCAAGCGGAACCAGAGCGAAAAGGCGCAGACGATTGTCTTTGCAGCAACAAAGCAGAGGGCCGACAGGGTTTCATACAAACTAAGGCAGGACGGCTACAAGGCTGTAACGATACACGGCGACCTCACGCAGAAGCAGAGGGACAACGCCATGTTCAAGTTTAGAAAAGGCGCCGAGGACATCCTAGTTGCGACAGACATTGCGTCTAGGGGCATTGACGTTCCAGCGGTTGGCCACGTGATCAACTTTGACATCCCCGAAGATCCAAACGTGTACTTCCACAGGATCGGCAGGACTGCAAGGGCTGGCGGAGATGGCAAGGCCATATCTCTGGTCTCGCAGGACAGAGTCTCTGACTTTGACAGGATCCTTGCGCAGACAAAGCTTCCAATCCGCAAGCTCAACGACGAGCTTGGAATCGCAGTGCCGGTGGCAACGCAGCGCTCGTTCGGCGGCGGCTATCGCAGGTACGGCGGCGGTGGTGGCTATGGAAATAGAAGCGACCGTGGCGGAAGCCGAGGTTACGGCGGATCACGCCGGAGCTACGGTGGCGGCGGTTACGGCAACAGAAGTAGCGGAGGCGGTGGAGGACGAGGCCATGGCGGCGGAAGACGCAGCTACGGCAGTCAAAGCCGCGGATACAGCAGTTACTAACGGGCTATACATACAATTTTTAAAGCCCGCTCCACTTTCCTTTTTCTGTAATGTCTTTTGGCGTCGACACCCTGGGCGGCCTGACTGAAAAGTTGAAGCAGCTGGTCAGCGACACGCAGAACCTCTATGAGGGTTTTATCGACGCAAACCAACTCTACAAAGCTGGCAAGATGAACGCGAATGAATTCTTTGCCAAGATAGGAGAATACCTTGTTGCCATGTCCGCGCTCAATTTCCTTGCCGTACGCGTAGTGCTAGAGATCAAGGGCGCGATGGACAAGGGGACTTCGATCAAGAGCCCGACTGGAGGAAGTAGCACACCCAGCCCTCAGGCAGGATTTGGCATCGGCGGTTTTGTTGGCACAGGAGGCAGCGTTGGCCCGTCAGCAGGCGGAGAGTACTTGTTGCCGGCACCTCAGACAGAACCTACTTTCAAGCCAGTAGAGATTGAAGTACCGAGGCGTACGACAAAGAACTGCATTATTTGCGGCGCAACCATCCCTACCCAGGCAAAGTTCTGCAGCAAGTGCGGCAACTCGCAATAGATTAATAGCAACTAAACCCCAACTTTATTGATGGTCAAAGTTTTCAACGGTAGGGCAGCCACCGAAGAGTACATGTCCACTCATTCGCTTACGTTCTCTACGCCGGAGATGACACTAAGAAAGTTTGCATTATGGCTCGGAGAACAGGTGAGCATTAAAGGTGAAAAAGGTCCCCGGCTTTTTGTCTATATTGAAGAGAAGGGGACCAAAAAAGATTCTGACCTATCCCCGGACGTTGACGATTCATTCAGGCCGTCTGGCGCAGTGACTGACATGTACAAAGGAGTTGAAACTTTTCAGTCTTCGCAAATGAGTCCGCCGACGCTTACCCCGCTCGAAGTTGAATCAACTGAAGGCAAGTTTTGCATCAGCTGCGGAAGCAAGATAAAGGCGGCTGCAAAATTCTGCGGCAAGTGCGGCAGCGCGCAGGCCTAGTGCTTTTCCTCTCTGTCTTTTGATTTCAAATAGCATTCATTGCACACCGAGTCTGAGAGCAAGAAATTCAGCGAGTAAAACAATACCCTGCCGCATGACTTGCAGGTGCGCATACATCGTTGATCCCTATTCCCACGCATAAACTTAGCAGCGCAAGATGGAAATACGGTGAAATGCAATGGCTACCAGTTGAAGCGGCTGAGGCTTGTAGTCACTGGCAACCCTGGTGTAGGCAAGCATACGAGTGCGAGAATAGTTGCAGAAAAGCTGCGAGCAGAAATAGTTGACATCAACAAAGTTGCGATCGACAACGCAGCACTTGGACAAGAAACAGATCACGGCTTTGATGTCGATCTGAGAAAGTTGCGCCGGCTCATCAGCAAATTGATGCTGTCAAAAAAAGACCTGGTAATAGTGGGCCACTTGGCGCCTTATGCTGTCAAGCCAGCCGATATTAGCATGGCAGCGGTCCTCCGCAGATCCCCTTACACGCTCCAGGAAACACTTCAGGCCAGGGGGTACAGCTATACCAAGGTGCTTGAAAATACGTCAAGCGAAATACTGGGCGTCTCAATGTATGACGCGATAAAGGCCTTTGGAAAGCCAAAAGTAGCAGAGTTTGATACTACGGGGAAAACGCCGGAAAAAACAGCCTCGGAAATTATTGGCACCCTGAAGAAAAAGTTGCCGAGGAAGACCGGCATAGTAGACTGGTTGACGTTTGTATCTGACAAGAATGACATCCAGCGATTTTTTGAATACTAGATCGCAACAAGAGTGCAGGATACCGCTCGATTGTCTTCGATGTAGGCGTTCGCGCTGTATCAAGGGCTAGTTCATATAGAGCACTCAGGGGATCGCCATAGTATGTCTGGAGATTCTGTCATCGCTCCGGTGGCGTTAGGTCTTGCCGTTGGCATTGGTTTGGTGATTGGATTCTCGATACTGTCCGGTCCACTTCCACCGCCCGAGTCGATCGCGAACGCAGAAATAACTCTTGATAGAACCGTATGTTTCGGTTCATGCCCCGATTATTCGCTGACAATCTATGGAAACGGGACAGTCATTTACGAAGGAAGAAATTTCGTAGCGGTTACTGGAAAGCAGTCAGCCACAATAACTGAGCAGGACGTACGCAATCTCGTGGGGTATTTTTATGATATCAACTATTTCTCCCTGCGAGACGAGTACACGGGACAGGTTACGGATCTACCGACCACTACTTCTTCGATCAAAATTGATGGGCGGTTCAAACAGGTCATAGATTACTATGGTGCGCCTGAGGAATTGGTGTTGCTGGAGGCCAGCATCGATGAAGTTGCCAAATCCGACAGATGGGTAGATTCGCCGCAAATAGTTGATTAGGCGATAATCCTGCAGGCGCGCGTTCTGGCCAGCAATTCAATTTTGGTTGGATTGCCACTAAGAATTTGCTCGCCAGCTCCGTGAGCATTTACCTTGCCGAAACTGGAACAAAAAGGAATGGAGTGTACGTTTGGTCAACAGATCCGATACTCTTCCATCCTGCCAAAGCCGATGTCCAGAAGAACCAGGGAGCCGTCAAACGATCTTACATGCGTCTTTGGGACTCTATACTCTCTGAACCGCGAGGAGAGTACGAGTATTGCTTCTTCATCGTCTGCGGCGATGTATCCGAGAGGTTCCCCGTCAGCTGTCCGTACACCCTTGTGTATTACGCTGTCCCAGTTGAGTACGGCTGGTTCGGAAAATTTCGTTTGCATTTCTTGTTCACCACTGATGATTTGTGAAATTGATCTATTAAGGATGGCTTACCATTGTCAATTAACCAAGTTCTGTTGATTTCAGAAAAGTGTGTATCATCCGCGTCTGGTCGTTAATTAACAACGTTAATCCATCTTAATTAATTAGACTGACAAGTACCAGGCTGATGGCAGATACCAATCCGCTTATTCCAAGATTGCGCCGGCTGTACGGGATTACCAATGGCAGGGCGTACGATGATGTCAGGTTCATAATTTGCAATTCCTGCTTTTGGTGTACTTCGCTTTTGTATGGTTATCGTATTTCCGCACTTTCCAAATGTCCTCGCTGCTCGAGCAGTATGATAGAATCCATTTCAATAGAGCCCGACGAGCGATACCTCTTCAATCACAATGAGAAATCAGGTGTGATACTAGAGTACCGCAATTTGATTGAAAGTGAATTGGAGATGGCCAATTGACTTGAACCTCCCTACTCAAGCAGACCTGGTAATTGTCACTGCAAAAATGTGTCCCAGTCGCAATGCTAGGAGCGTGAGGTATGCATTTTCTGATAATTCGAATCTCCTGTTCATGGACAAGCGAGACATACTTCTCAACCAAATCCAAGCCTGTGAGAAGCTCTTGGAATACGCAGTAGAGGAAAAGGATAGAGAGGCTGTTGCAAAAGAAATCGATGAGCTAAAGTCTGCGCTGGATTTGCTGCACTAAACCAGGTTTGTCAGGACGAAAAGGATTAACAAAGTTAATTATCATCTAAATATCAGTGCCTGCATCTATTTGTATGGCGGAAGACGACAAAGGATTGGGCCAGGAAGGCAACGATGATCGCTCTGATGCGAAAACGCGAGCCGGGATATTGTCGCTGGTGGATGATTTCATACTTCAGATCTTGTCGATTCGCAAAGTGATGCTTCTCATATTTGCATCCTCTGTTATACTTGGGCCTCCATCCATCATACTTTCTTTCTACCTCTTTACGCATCCGTCCTTTGACAAGACCATGGCGGCTGAAGACAATTTCGGCGAAGTATTGGCAGTACTTCTCGTTTCAACAGTCATTGTAGCCTCGAGCTTCCTGGTACTTGGCGTAAAGCAGTATAGAAAAATAGGATCCTGGGATAGGCGGTTCAAGGACTGTCTCGAAGCTCAAAGGGATTTGGATAGGAAGATCATCGCGGACTATGGCATGTCAATCGCCGAAAATGATTAGCGTCATGATTCTCTGAAAACCTAGATGCTAACTTTAGCAGACTTTGATCTCCGGGGGAACATCTTTTCGTACGGCTCGAGTATTTCGCTACAGAATTGAATTCCTCTGTGAGTAGGCGAATAGATGCTGACGACCCTCCTCCCATAAACCTCACTTCGTCTCACGATCAAGCCATTCTTTTCCAAAGCGTCAAGTATGAGCTTGTGTTTTTTCATATTTAGCCCGCAGAAGCTCATTAATGCGGTCTGGTTTAGCTCGCTGAATTCGACGAGCTTTAGGATCAGATCTTTGATTATGTAAATCCTATCTCTATATGCTGAAGTTGAGGCGAAGGTAGTTGACAATGCAACAGGCGGATCGAATATGAGCTACGCGATATCTAAGCATGAATTAACAAAGTTAAGTTGGATCAGCTAGTCCTGGGATTGCCAGTTTCTGAGGAAACATTTTTTCATAAGGCTCCAATATTGCTTTGAAAAATTCCAGTCCTTCCGGCGTGGTCTTGAAAATGGATACCAATCGGGTTTTGCCCGTTGTTTGAACTTCTCTCTTTATGATTCCATGCGCTTCCATTTCTTCTACAATTGATCTATGCTTGGTGAGATTTAGACCGCAGAAGCTCATCAAGGCAGTTTGATTTAGTTCGCCATACTCGATTAACTTTAGAAGAATGTCCCTGATAATGTGAATTCTCTCGCGGTACTGTGCGTGAGAAAGTTTGAATGAAGTCCGCAAGGCCTGCTGACCGCTCTTCATGCTCAAGAATGCCACCGCCTGCTATGTAAAGTTGGACGAACCTTGTTAATTGATCTTTGTTAGTCTAGAAAGCGTCCTCGTCGCGTCTGCCACATCATTTCTGAGCAGTTGCAGCCAATTCTTGACCAGCGTTAGAAAAAATCGGCGGAAAGAAATAGATTTACCCCAGTCTACAAATGGAAACGGCAATATTTTGGCCAAGCAATTATTTGGGAGCCGATTCGATTTCTGAGAGAAAATCGTCTAGCGGCTGGCCGTCCACTTTAACGTTAATGTAGCCCAAATTTGGGTAGATGCTATCAAGAGAGTATACAAAGTCGTCAACGATAACGAACCTCCCCTGAGGTCCTCCAACCGGCACATAGCTAGAAGTGATCTGGCTGTATGTCAAGAACAGAATGTATCGTTCGCCTGCTTGCATGAGATGATCTTCCGCATCTTCGCCGGAGGTAACAAGCTGGACAGACACGGTTCCGCCAGGACGTAAATTGCCCATTATCGAATTCTCGATTGTTACTTCGATATCGGTCAGCCTGATCTCCTTGGCCTTGGGATGGCTGTGGACCTTTACACATCTATCGACATCTGCGATTACTATGGCGTCAGAGTTTGCAACTATTTCTTCTAATGTGGTAAAGCCAACAACGAGCACCGATGCGCTATTACCGCTCGATGGCGCGCTGTCCTCCTCGCGGCACGGTACTTCCCCGTAGCGGTTGATCTGGTCCATGGCATATGCAAGAGAAATGGTTGCAATGACGGCGCCGGCCGCTGCAATAGCGATTCTTCTTGCAATTTTCTTGTGGTGGCCAAGTGACGGCAAGTCTTTGCCTCAGATCAATGTGCCGTCCGAGATATTTATTGGAATGGGAAAATCCATTCTGCCGCATCGTGCAAATATTACATCGTGGCTGAATCCATCAATTGCATGAACGGGGCATCCGCTGGATCGGCTTTCAAACACGCTCTGACCTAAAAATTCGTATATATACCTGAGTAAGTCATATTGCCAGAGAATGTCTGCACTCGTTATTCGCAAATTTGGAGAGGAAACGCTCCAGTTCCTTGGAAAAAAAGTCTCAGTAGAGACTTCAGATAACAAAGTTTACAGTGGCACTCTTGCCGGCCTCGACGAAAAGCTTGACGTCGTGCTTGACAACGTCGAGGGCCACGGAATCATGAAGTTGATCCTAAACGGCACGTATGTCAGGGAAGTAAGGCTGATGGAAAAGCCGTTTGACTTTAGAGCTCTTGCAGACCGGTTTACGCGCGTCTTCCCCGGCCTTGTCAAGATACGCGACGACATTGGCGCAATAATCATCATGGACAGAATAAAGGTGACGCAGTCCGGCGTTGAAGAAGGCACCGGCCCGACCGCCGACAGAGTAAGGCAGATCTATGACGACTTTATGAAGGAGACTAGGAAGTAGTTGTGTTTGAGATCCGGCACTCGGACCTTGCGGGCCGGATAGGCAAACTCGAGACGCCACACGGCGTAGTTGAAACTCCGGCATTTGTGCCGGTCGTCCACCCCGTAAGGCAGACAGTAAGCACACAGTTTCTCAAAAAGATGGGCTTTGACCTCGTGATAACAAACGCCTACATCACTCTGAGGCACTACGGCGACGAAGCTCGTAAGAGGGGAATACACGACATCATCGGCTTTGACGGGGCGGTCATGACTGACTCGGGTGGCTACCAGGTGCTAGAGTATGGCTCTGTCGAGGTCGAGCCAGCCGCAATGGCCCAGTTTGAAAAGGACATCAGAAGCGACATACCAATCCCGCTGGATAAGCCGACCGGCTATGGCCTCGAATATGAAAAGGCCAAGCAGTACGTGGACACTACCCTGGCTAACTGCAGAGAGACTCTCAGTGTAGTTGGCGAGACTGACGCGATATGGGTCGGCCCCGTGCAAGGCGCGGAGCACTCGGACCTGGTAGAGCACGCGGCAAGGGAGCTCGATGCAATGGGGTTTAAGCTGATGGCCCTTGGAAGCCCGGTCGAGCTTATGGAGGCGTATGAATTTGCAACTCTTGCGCGCATGATTGCAGCGGCCAAGAAAATAATTCCGGCAAAGCCGGTCCACCTGTTTGGCGCCGGGCACCCGCTGACAATTCCGCTTGCAGTAGCGCTTGGCTGCGACATGTTTGATTCTGCATCATACATGCTCTATGCAAAGGACGGCCGATACATGACACCAAACGCGACCATGCGGCTTGAAGATTTGACTTACCTGCCGTGCCAATGCGAAGTATGCTCCACTCACTCGCTCCAGGATCTCAGGGGACTGGAAAATGACCAGCGCATCGTCGAGATTGCAAAGCATAACCTTCACATACTCAAGGCCGAGGTTGACGCTGTCAAGCAAGCAATAATCGACGGCCGGTTATGGGAGTATGTGATGCAAAAGGCAAGGGCACATCCAAAGCTGATGGAAGCGGCCAGGCTTTTGCCCGATCTTCAGATGGTTGAAGCCGGCACGCCGGCGTTCAAGGAAAAGGCGATCTATTTTTACGAGCCAATAGACCAGCACAGGCCGGAAGCAAGGCGCTACCGCGGCATGGTGTCGCAATTCAAGTCAAAAAAGCGCCAGCTTGTATTATGCCCCGAAACGGACCTGCATCCATTTTACTCGACAAGAAGCTTCAGAGAAACCTCAAGGCGCTACCCAGATGCCCAGGTCTGCAGCTACAATCCGTTTCTTGGAATAATCCCTGCAGAGATATCAGACATCTTTCCGGCCGCGCACAACATCATCACGAGGTCCGTGTATCTTGCCGTCCAATATCCAACTTTTGTCCAATCGCTCAAGAATTTTGTTGCAACCAACAATTTCGATGAAGTGATCATTATTAGCTCGGATGGGTTCATTGAATCAGCTGCAAATGAAGCAGGCCTGAAGCTCCGCGTTGCCAGCCAGCATGACACTCTACAATGACGCGTTAAAAGTCCAGCTGGAAATTGCAAGGCAGGTAATTGACAGAGACGATTTCGGCGAGATCAACAGCGTTTGTGCGGTGGATGTGGCGTATGATGACAGCAATGCCTACTGCTCGGCCGTGGTGATGTCAAGGTCTGGCGAGCCAATCGAATCTGCAAATACAATGAGCAAAATAGAATCTCCTTACGTCCCGGGTCTCTTGATGCTGCGAGAGTCTCCACCAATTATCCGGACGCTCGAAAAGATAAGGAATGGCTATGATTTGCTGCTTGTGGATGGGCATGGGCTATTGCATCCAAGAAAGTGCGGCATAGCCTGCTACCTCGGAGTAAAACTCGACAAGCCAACGATCGGGATCGCAAAGAGCTTGCTTTGTGGCACCCTAAGGAACAATGGCTCCATTGAGCTTGACGGTGAAATTCTGGGGCACACAATAGGTGAAGGAAGAAAGATGCTTTACATCAGCGTGGGCCACAGGATAAGCCTTGGTAGCGCCGTTTCTTTGGCATTAGAGCTGGGAAAAGGAACCACGCCCGAGGCCATGAAGCAGGCTGATAAAAATTCTAAAGAATTCAAAAAAAGGAAAAGGGTTGACTAGGGCTTGATTACAATCGGCTGCTCTTCAACCTTCTCAAGTTCCGGCTCTTCAGGGAGGAGGTTCTTTGCCTTTGCTCTTTGCTTGGGCTCGTAATACATGTAGTCACACATTGATGGCAACTAACGCAGCCAACGCAGATAAGGATTTCTAGTTGGCAATGACTTCCGGCTCGACCAGTCGGCCTAGGCGGGCCTTTAGCTCCCTTGCTCTGTTTCGAACCGTGATCTCGGTTACCCCGGCTGCCTTTGCAACGGAGGCCTGAGTCCTGTACTCTCCGGTAGCCTGGCCTGCCAGGTAGAGCACTGATGCTGCAATTCCCATCGGGTCCTTGCCCACCGATACTCCTTTTCGCTGGGCCTCAAGAATTATTGTTATCGCCTTGCGCTTTGTACGCTCGCTGATGTTGGTATTGTTTGCAACCTTGACAACATATTTTGCAGGCTCTAGCATTGGCACCTGCAGCTCCATGTTTGACACAAGCATGCGGTACGACCTGCCTACGTCCTTTGGCTTGATGTTGCTTGCCGCTGAAACATCGTCAAGCGTCCTCAGGACTCCCATCTGCCTGCTTGCGACGTAAATTGACGCTGCAAGCACCGACCCTATTGTCCGGCCGCGTATCATCTTTTTCTCCTGCGCCCGTCTGTAAATGTAAGCGGCCTTTTCTACGACTGAATCTGGGAGGCTCATCCTCTCCTTTATCTTTGCAAGCAAGCTAAACGCCTGGTGCAGGTTTCTCTCGGACGGAGTATGCCTCTGGCTCCTGCTGTCCCACTTTTTCAGGCGCTCCATTCTAAAGCGCATGTCCGAGTCAATCGCGTTTCCGCCAGCGTCGCGGTCTGTCCTGCCAATGACGGTTGACAGGCCCATGTCGTGCCGTGCAAGTGAAGTCGGTATACCTGCCCGTGAGCGCTCGTTCGCTTCGCCCGCGTCAAATGATCTCCATTCGGGCTCTAGCGATACGCTCTCTGATACGACCTGACCGCTTTCAAGGCTAATTAGCTCCCCAGTCTCGGGATCTGTAATCAGGTTTCGTAGCTTTTGTTTACCCACGACTAGATCTCGTTGATCTTGGATTTAAGGATGGTAGCAATTCCTTACTTAGTAAGTAAGGAACTGCTTTCAAAGTAAGGGAAAACTGACTGGCTGGTCAGTTTAATAACGTCTAGACCTTGCACAAAGGGGAATAAAAACCTGATCATGATTTGGGACAGTTTGACAAAACTATTGTCATTCATAATCCTGAACCCAAGTGGCTGTAGAATCGTCTGCCAGCCATCCCTTGCCGTCACAAAGAAAACATTTTGCGTGATGAATTGAAGGCATTCCGCCGGCGCCGGCTACCGATGTTTGTAGACCACTGCCGTAGCATTTTGGACACATCTTTGTCATGGCCCGCGAAGAATAGCGCCTAGCGTCGCGTTAAGGATTCGATTTATGGCTTGCATGACGCTAAAATTGATAGGAAAAATTGAAAGAAAAAGGTAAAAAAGGTAGGTTTGGTTCAGGCTTAGCCTTCTTCCCAGCCCTTGCTGAACACACCGTTCTTGTGCAAAGCAACTGGCTGTCCTGGAGTGTACTCCATCGGCCTCATCCAGAAGATAGCATGTGTTGGGCATACGCCTATACATGCTCCGTCTGAAATACACCTTTCTGGATAAAAGACGAACGCCTTACCTCTCTTCCATCCTTCGACCGGCTTTACCCTGAGAACGTCCGGACCTAGGGCAGTGCAAATCTCTACACAGAGCGCACAGCCGATGCATCTTTGCTCATCTACATCTGGAAGTATAGCAATTGGCATCTATAATTCACTTAGTGGTCAGTATCGTTCGAAACTATTTAAACCCTATGCGTACTGCAAAACGCTGTTATAACAAATTGCGCGGCAGCGAGAACGCAGCGACCAATTTTGCAAAAAGAAAAGAAAGAGAAAGAAAATTTACTTGTTCATTCGGAGAACGTCGACTTGGCCGCTGTGGAGCCAATCCTTTAGTTCTTCGTGTGTCGGCTTGGCATCGTGCTTGCCTGCCAAGTGGAGATGCAGAAGAACATAGTTAACCTGATTTAGCAATGGCTTGTTTGATTCGTCGCCCTTGCGAGCCTTTGCTTTCAAGTCAGCTGGAACGGTTTTCCACCAATCATCGAATTTCCTAACCATAGCACCAAATAAACGAACAGAACTTAATAAGCCTTTTGGGTTTTTTCAACGGTGTTATACGGTTACAAGCTTGTCCTCCCCGGTAAAAATATAGGGACTCGTTGATTCTGTATTTTGATGCCATTTGCGATCCAGCAGCTGCGTGAAGCTCACAAAGCCTATAGGCAGTTTCTGGACAATTCCGCCAGCCCACATCATGCTCGATACATATTCCCGTTTTTTACCGGCTCTTATTTTGCATACCGCAAAGTTGATGCTGCTAGAGTGGCTGCCATTGCGCGCTCCATCTCTGCTGTTCCATCGTATCTGGACGTCGGCTGCGGGTATGGCGATTTCCTCAAAAAGATCCGCGAGTATCTCCCAAATGCGACAGGGATAGAGAGGGAAGGAGGTATCTTTTACTCATTTCAGGTTGCAAAGCCGGATTACATTTCTTTGATGCCGATTGAAGCGTACTCGCAGCCATTCGATATGGCCTTTGTTGGCTGGATGGAGCCGGGGCAGGATTTCCGAAAACAAGTCTCCCGCTTTGCAAAATGCGTAGTTACGACTTTTGACGCGGGAGGCCAGTGCGGGATAAACGGCGGATGCGAATACGAGGAATTTGGATATACCAGAATAGCCTGGTGGAGAACGCCGTCATGGATTGACGTCAATGCCGAACTTATGAACAGATACTACACGCAGGGGCTTGATAGCCAGAAAAAAGAGCAGCTGGCAAAACTCAGGTCGGCTCACAACTTTTGGTACGTCTATGCAAGGCCAGAGCTTGCCGAAGCTGTAAAGTCGGGGCTCAAGGCCCACCTGGAAAAGGAAGATCCGGCAGACACTTTTGACTTTGAATCCGTCCTAGACGAGTGCGGCTTTGGCTACAAGCAAAAGCTCCCAAACCTTGCGACTGGAAGCACGCTCTGGGAAGTAATCTTTGATTAGAAATGCCAAACAGCTTGGAAGAAATGCATAAGGCATGGTCGGCGCTGACCCAATTCCGGGCGCGGGCAGTCTCACCTCATCACGAGCGCTACAGCTTTCCGTTTCTCACCGGATCCTACTTTGCCTACCGCAAGATTGACGTGATGCGTGTGGCAGCTATTGCCAGGTCAGTTTCAAGCGAGCCTACATACCTTGACGTGGGCTGCGGGTACGGCGATTTCTTGGGGCATGTCCGGGAAATTATTCCAAAGGCCGAAGGTCTGGAAATAGACGGCTCGATGTTCTATGGTCTGGGGGTTGCAAAGCCGGATCATGTCAGGATTGCTGATGCGCATTGGATAGATAAAAAGTATGATGTAATTTTTGTTGGCTGGATGGAGCCGGGGCAGGATTTCCGCGACCCGATTTCAAGAAACACTGATGTAATTATCACGACCCTTGACCAGGGCCTCAGCCTTGCGGCAGAGTTTGACGGACATGGCTTTGACAGAGTTGCGTCCTGGAGGACTCCTTCATGGGAGGACGTCAACACGGAAATAATGAACAGATACTACACCAGCATGCCGAAGGAAAAGCAAGCCCAGCTTGCTCATCTCAGAGGTGCCCATAACCTGTGGTACGTTTATGCTAGACCCGCAAGACGCGATTCTGTGGCGAATGCTCTAAGAAAGCAAATCGGTAACGAGCGGCCCTCTGAAGCGTACGACTTTGAAGGCCTGCTGGACGAATGTGGTTATCGCTACATGGAAAAGCTGGACAATCAGATGGCCCCGGAACCGTTGTGGCAAGTCAAGTTCAATTAGGAACGATTAAATCGCATATGGATTGAGTTTTACTGTAAAATAATTTGAAAGTAAACGTTCTTGGAGCCGCCAAGGAAGTCGGGCGCTCCGCATTTCTCTTAAACTGTGACAACACAAACATACTGATGGACTATGGCGTCCTCCTAAAGAGAGAGCCCGTTTTTCCCATGCACGTCAAGCCGAAGGATGTCGACGCAGTAGTGATAACGCATGCACACCTGGACCATTCCGGATTTGTTCCCTCGCTTTATCTGTCGGGCTCGACTGACATTCCTGCGCTTGCAACTCTGCCAACTTTTGAGCTCTCTGAACTATTGATTGAAGACATGATAAAGATCTCCGGCTTTTACCTGCCATTTGAATACCTTGACTTGATGACCATGTTAAAGAGCTCAAAGAACATGCAGTACAGAGAGCCGCACATGGTTAACGACGCCAAGGTAACTCTTCACGAGTCGGGCCACGTCGTGGGCGGCGCTACCGTGGTTGTCGAGCATGGTGGCAAGAAAGTCTTTTACACCGGTGACATCAACACCAGGGGCTCAAAGCTACTGCGCCCGGCAGACTTGGATTTTGGCGAAATTGACATGATGATTATCGAAAGCACATATTCGCAGAACGAGCAGGCCCCCAGAGAAGAGTCGGAAAAAGGGCTTGTGGAATTTGCCTATGACGTAATCGAGCGTGGCGGGACGCTATTTGTTCCGTCGTTTTCCGTAGAGCGCGCGCAGGAAATTGCCTGCGTGCTCAAGGCATACAACTTTAAGCATAAGGTGGTCATGGACGGAATGGCGCTCAAGGCCAACAGGATAATGAGCCGGCACCCGGCATTTCTCCGAGACGCAGAGATGTTCCGGCGAGCAATTGGCGAGGCAGAGTGGATTCAGGGATGGAGCAGAAGGCGCAAGGTGGTTAATGAGCCATGCGTGATAATCTCGCCGGCAGGAATGCTCGTGGGTGGCTCTGCAATCCACTATACCCAGGGAGTGGCTGGGAGCGACAAGAACGGAATCGCAATGGTGTCGTACCAGGGTGAGGGGACTCCCGGCAGGCTCTTGCTTGAAAAGAAAATCGTCAATATCGACGGCAAGATGCGGGATTGCTACGCGGAAGTAAAGCGCTTTGAATTTTCTGGGCACAACAGCAGAAGCGAGCTATTCGAAATCCTCAACAAGGTCAAGGGCGACCCCAAGGTCCTTTGTGTCCACGGAGACGGGCCCTCATGCGAAAAATTCGCCGAAGAGATAAAGGAAAAGTACGGCTATGACGCGGTTGCGCCAGAGCAGGGCCAAGTAGTCGAAGTCTGATGATAATAAAAAACACCGACCCCTACAAGCTAAAGAAATGCGTGTCGTGCAAGCGCAACATTGCACTTGGGGAGAAATATTTCACATATCCGCTTTCGCTTCAGCAGATCTGCCTGGCATGCGCGGAAACGGAGATCCCAAAGACCATCGATCTTTTGCAAAAAGATCTTGAAAAGATCCGCTCGGCCTAACTACTGATTTGCTCTCGCCCAATGGTTGGTGCCTGCGGTATCCCAGCAGAATTTTCGACACCGCCTACTTTGCTGTCTGGGTTGATGTAGGTGTATCCGGCTCTTGTCACGACCTTGCCGTGGACGGTGCCGAATATTTCGACGTCGCCCTGCTCGTTGACCAGGTTGCCCCTGATTATGCCCAGCATCCGGCATGTTCCCTTTCGAACCAGCATGTTGCCCAGCACCTTGCCCTTGAATTCAAGGTGGCCTGCGTTGAGGATAACGTCGCCGACTACCTCTGTGAGCATGAGGGTGTCTTCAAATATCGTGACAGTGCCGACGCGCTTTCCGTCGAGTATTTTCATTAGCCGAGGTTTTCACGCGGCGGGATAACATTAGGGCAAAAGTGCAACAAGATGCACAAACAAGTGAATTATTTGTCGGCTAGGCTGATGGGATCCTTTCTCTCTTTGCCCAGACTGTCCGACCCTTATGGTCAAAAAGCTCTATAGATCGCTCCCCAAGAAGTTTCTTTCTCAACTCGTCTGCCTCTTTGAATTTCTTGTCACCCCGAAGCCTGTTGCGCTCGACAACCAGCGCTTCTACCTCTCTTTTCTCTTCATCACTTGCTTCTATCGCACTGAAGCCAAAGATGCCCATTATCTTGTTGAGAAGAGGCAAAGCGGCGCCAGCCATGTCCTTTGTGAGTTTGTCAGACGCTGCATACTGGTTCAGTCTTGTAACGAATTTCATTAGCTCTGTCAGCGCAAGAGACGTATTCATGTCGTCTTCCATCGCGCTCTCAAACGCCCTGGCCGATTCGTCAGCCAGTTTTCTGACCGCATCTACTTCGCCGCCAGCCCCCGCAGCGGACTGTAGCTCAAAAATGCATGTCTCTATCTGGCGCCATCGCTGCACAGACTCTCTCAGCAATTCCTCTGTGTAGTCAAGAGGCTTGGCGTAGTGGACCGAGATGCAGTAGAGCCTGAGCGAATTCATTCCCCAGCTGTTCAGGGCGTTATCTATTGTCACGATGTTGCCTAGGGATTTGCTCATTTTTTGAGAATTTATCGTGACCATGCCTGAATGCATCCAGATCTTTGCAAACGGCTGCCCAGTAAACGATTCTGACTGGGCTATCTCGTTTTCATGGTGTGGAAATACCAGGTCGTGCCCGCCGCCGTGGATCTCAAAATTGCTGCCCAGATATTTCAGCGACATAGCAGAGCACTCGATGTGCCAGCCGGGCCGGCCCTTGCCCCACGGGCTATCCCATACTGGTTGATCAGAGTAAAACTTCCACAGCGCAAAATCCAGCGGGTCCTCCTTTGTAGGATCAACTTCGATTCTGGCGCCTGCCTCGAGTTCTTCTACAGGCTTTCTTGAAAGCTTGCCATACCCAGGAAATGACCTTACGCGAAAATAGACCCCGTTTAGCGTCAGGTATGCGTGACCTTTTTCCATCAGGCCTTGGATCAGCTGGATCATTTCCTGAATGTGCTCTGTTGCCTTTGGGGCCTTGGTTGCCGGCATGACGCTTAGGCCGCCAAAATCCTTGTAGTAATTTGCAATGTATTTTTCAGAGATCTCCTCTGCCTTTTTGCCCTCGGCCTTTGCCCTGTTGATTATCTTGTCGTCAACGTCCGTAAAGTTTTGAATGAACTCGACTTTGTAATCCTTTGACAAAAGATACCTGCGCAGCACGTCAAACACTATAACAGTCCGGGCGTGACCTATGTGCGAGTTGTCGTATACTGTGACCCCGCAAACATACATCCTTACGGTATCGCCATCAGGCTTTAGCTCGTCAACCTGTCGGCTGAGTGTGTTGTATAGCCTCAACTGCTTAGCCGCTAGGATCTGCCGCCCGGCTTTAGAGTTTTGGTCAGACGCGGCGTCATAAAGTCCCAACTTTCAGGCGACGTTCGGATTCTGCAATTGGATAGTCATTTGCGCTCATGTCTCTCCATCTCATGAGGCCTGACTCATCAAACTCCCAGTGCTCATTTCCATGGGTCCTCATCCACCGGTCGGTATCGGCATCTTGCCACTCGTACTCAAAACGAACAGAGATCCGATTATTTGTGTAGCACCAAAGTTCCTTCATCAGTCTATACTCCAGCTCTTTGGCCCATTTCCGATGGAGAAATTCAATTATCGCCTTGCGGCATGTCAGAAACTCAGTCCTATTTCTCCATCTACAATCTTCCGTGTACCCTTTCGCCACTGCTTCAGGATCTTTAGAATTCCATGAATCCTCCGACATCTTTACTCTGGTTTTTGCTGAATGTTCATTAAACGGAGGTCGTGGGTCGATAACTGTCACAGTAACTAGAGGCTAAGATCTGGATAAAAATGCAAAAGTAACCAGCCGGTAGTTAGATGAAGTGGCTTCCACTAAATTACTCGCGCTGTGGTTCTGAGATGACGGCGTCAAAAGGTCTGGGCTTCCTATCTTTGAATACGTCCGTGGCGCAATATCTCGTGGAAAATTCGCCCATCTTTTCCAGTATTGGTCTTAGCTTCATAGCCTTCTCTGTCAGTTCGTACTCTACCCTTAGCGGCATTTCATCAAAAACGTGTCGTTTTATGAGCCCATCTCCTTCAAGCTCTTTGATGCGCAGTGAAAGAGTCTTTGAATTCACGCCCTCTACGGAATCCAATAACTCATTGAAGTGTTTCTTGCCATAAAGCATCATATCACGCAGGATAAGTATTGTAAATTTCTTCCCAATTAGGTCAAATGTGTTGTGTATGGGGCAATATTTCAAATTGCCAGATTTGAAATCCAAGTTACCTTGCATTCACCTACCTACCCCGGTGTCACTTTCCAGTTAATATAGCTTACCTTTATTCATCTAACTACAATAGGTAAGGGGGTGAAATCATGAACAAAATAGCGATATTTGTATTTGCAGACACTGACTCGAAGGAAGGGCTGGGGCGTGTTGTCAATGCCCTGGAGACGGCAAAGGAATTCAAGAATGAGGACGTGCGACTCTATTTCGACGGGACCGGCACCAAATGGCCAGGGGAACTAGTCAAAGAGAATCACATAGCTCACAAGTTGTATGAATCAGTCACCGGCAAGATCTCAGGGGCGTGTACGTTCTGCGCATCAGCATTTGGCGCGACAGAGTCTGTAAAGAAAGCTCGTGTCCAGCTAATAAGCGAGTTTGATGACCACATCAGCATAAGGAAGCTCCTCTCTGAGGGATACCAGATCCTAAACTTCTAGTCGGGTACCCGTGTGGGTACTTTACTTTTTTTATAAAGATCTTTTGCAATGTTTTTCTTGGTCTCTATCTCCGGAAATTTTTCAAAGCTGGTCAGAGGTCGAGATAAATGTCGTTTCCTTGAACATCGACCTTGTAAGTTGTCAGCTTGACTCCTTCAAGGTAGTCGAGCAGTTCGCCCGTCCTGACGTTGTAGTGCCAGGAATGCAGCGGGCACTCTACCACTTCGCCATCGATCTTGCCGGGTGCAAGCGAGCCGTCCTGGTGCCGACATAGGGCTTCGATGGCATAGTACTTGCCGTTAGCGTGAAATAGCGCAACCCTTGTCCCGTTGACGTTGAGTTCCTTTCCCCCGTTTTCCTTGATCTCCGCCTTCTGGGCTACCTTGACAAGTGCCAATTCGATTAAATGCTGACTTTTTCGCCTTATATCCCTTATCCGAATAGGTAGAGCTAGCTTCCGCCACACCTAAATAACGCCAGGCAAGCTATATCGTCAAATACGCCATGGCCTCTGGAAACAAGCTCGTTGCTATCGGAGTTGTTGCATTCATTTCATTTGGCGCAGGCATGGCCTTTTACGGCTACCAGCAGGCTATTTACCCTATTGATACTGCCCTAGGATATCTGGCGAGGGCTGAAACTGCGCAGGCTCCAGAAGACTTGTCAAGCTATGTAACAAAGGCGCAAAGGGCGCTGCCAGAGAGCGGCAACCCCGTGTGGTCTTTTCCAACTGCAAGGACAGACTTTGCCCTGATTCAGGCCGAGCTTGAACGCATTACTTCTCGTGCAAACTCGATATCGTCGCTTGAAACCTACAGCACTGAATACAACACCGGTATGATGGACATGCATTCGTCCCTTCGGGCGCTGCAGGAAGACCTGGTCGAAGCGATGCCGTACCTCTACGTCAGTTTCACCAACATCATGATAAGCTCTGTGTGGATTGGCATAGTCCTGATGGTCCTCCTTGTGATGAGGAGAGGCAAGGCAAAGTACCGAGAGCAGTACGAGAACCAGTAGATTTATTGCGCAATTCACGTTTCAAGGGACGTTGCCGGGCAAGATCGCTGACATAAGGCTAGCAGAGAAAGGACAGAAATCTTTTGAATGGGCATCGGCACGGATGTCGATTGTAGGCAAAATTGTTTCAGAGCACAGGCGAGCCCGACCACTCGCCGGCCTCCGACTGGGATTCTGCCTTCACATCACCAAAGAGACATCGGTGCTTGTGATGTCGGCCAAGGCTCTTGGCGCAAAGGTTGCGCTATGCTCTGCCAATCCATTATCAGCGCATGACGATGTTGCGGCATTTCTATACCGCCAGGGCGTCAGCGTGTTTGGGTGGCGGGGCGAGTCAAAAAAAGAATATGAGAAATGCATCAGGGATGTTGTTGACTTCAAGCCTGCAATAGTGACTGACGATGGCGGCGACCTTCACACCGCATGTCACAATGCCGGCGCAAAGATCTTGGGAGGAACCGAAGAGACAACTTCCGGGGTCAAGAGGCTGTTGGCCCTCCAGTCGTCAGGCAGGCTTGCGTATCCCGTGATCGCAGTGAACAATGCGCGCACAAAACACCTGTTTGATAACCGGTACGGGACAGGCCAGAGCACCATTGACGGGATCATGCGCGCGACTTCTGTCCTAGTCGCCGGAAAGCAAATAGTTGTCTGCGGGTATGGATGGGTCGGCAAGGGAGTCGCAGCCAGGGCCAGGGGAATGGGTGCCTCTGTGACGGTTACCGAAATCGATCCGGTGCGGGCACTTGAGGCTAGGATGGATGGGTTTGCCGTGACAAAGATTGCAGATGCCGCAGCACACGGCGACATTTTCATTACCTGCACAGGTCAAACTGGAGTCATTCGAAAAGAACATTTTCGGAAAATGAAGGATGGGGCGATCCTTGCAAACGCAGGCCACTTCGATGTCGAAATCGATGTAGTGTACCTTTACTCAAACTACAAGCGCCCAAAAGATGCTAGGCTGGGCGTAGAACAGTTCGACGTAAAGGGCAAAAGGCTATACCTTTTGTCCAAGGGGCGCGTGGCCAACCTTGTGCTTGCAGACGGGAACTCGCCAGAAGTGATGGCTCTCTCGTTTGCCAACCAGCTGCTGTCTATATTGCACATCGCAAAGAATCATGCCAAGATGGAGGCAAAGGTGTACGATGTGCCTGCTGCGATGGACGACAAGGTAGCAAGATACGCGCTTGCGTCAATGGACATAGGTATTGACAGCCTGACCCCAGATCAAAGGCGCTACCTGACTACGCTAGGTTAAAATCTGGATGCAAGATTGAAACTTTGATGCCGGCCAATACTTCAAGTGCTGTGGTTACCAGCGCGCTCCCATATGCAAATGGCGAGATTCACTTGGGACATATCGCATCAACCTATCTCCCGGCAGACATTTTCACGAGATTCTCCAGGCTAAATGGCAGGGAAATCTATCACATCTGCGCGTCGGACGACTTTGGAACCCCGATTCTGATAAAGGCGGAAAAGGAAAAGAAAACTCCGGCAGAATATGTGGAATACTGGAACAAGCGCGACTATGATGACTTTGCGGCTCTTGGGATTTCGTTTGACTCGTTCTACAAGACAAGCTCTGACGAAAATGTCCAGTTTGTGACCGAGGTTTTTGAAAAGCTATCAAAGAACGGCCACATCTATGATCAAACCATTATACAGTTCTACTGCACCTATGACGACAAGTTCTTGCCTGACAGGTACGTGATTGGCAAGTGTCCCTACTGCGGTGCAGAGAACCAGTATTCAGATCTCTGCGAAAAATGCGGCAGGGTGCCGGACCAGATACTGGAGCCAAAGTGCGCGATTTGCGGAAGGCCTCCTGTCAAAAAAGAAAGCAAGCACTACTTTTTCCGGCTCTCTAGCTTTGGCCAGAGGCTAAAGGACTGGCTGAATTCAAACGGGCACCTGCAGAGCGACGTCAGGAACTATGTCATTAACTGGATAGACGAGGGCTTGCAGGACTGGGACATTACCCGCGACCTTTCCTGGGGCGTTCCGATACCACTGCCAGAGGCCAAGGGCAAGGTCCTGTATGGCTGGTTTGACAACCATCTTTGCTACATCTCTACGCTAAAGAAACTCGTCAGTGAAAAAAAAGGAGAGGATGGCAAGAAATTCTGGAACGATTCAGAGATCTACCACTTTATCGGCAAGGATATCGTGTACCATCATTACCTGTTTCTGCCGGCGATGAGGCTTGGGATAGATTCCGAATTCAAGCTGCCCGACTACATCCCTACGAGGGGCCACCTGATGCTGCAGAACCAAAAGATCTCAAAGAGCAGGAACTGGTATATAGGCCTCCGGGATTTCATATCGTCGTTTAACCCCGACTATTTGCGGTTCTACATCGCTTCCGTTATCACGTATTCGCAAGACGACTTGAACTTTGACTTTGATGGATTCTATGAAAAGATTAACAACGAGCTAATCGCAAATGTCGGCAACTTTGTCAACAGGGCGCTGTCGTTTACGCAAAAGAGTTTTTCGGGCAAGGTGCCTGAGCCTCTGAACAAAGCTGACGAAGTCCAGAATGAAACTTTATCCACAGTTGTAGAATCAGGGGAGCTGCTGGCAAAAAACGAAATCGACAGGGCTCTCAAGAGGATACTAAGGTACAGCAATTTTATGAACCAGTATTTCCAGGCAAACGCGCCATGGGCAAACAAGGACACTGCCGCGACAACGATCTATGTTTCGGTAAACTCTGCGAGGTCGATGGCAATACTGCTTGACCCTTACATTCCATTTTCCTGCGAAAAGATCTGGAGCCAGCTCAACCTCGGAGGCAGCGTGCATGAGCAGAAATGGGAGTCTGCAAAAGATCAAGGAGTTGAAGCAGGCCACCAGCTTGGCAAGATAGAGCCTATCTTCCGCAAGATAGAAGTAAAGGAAATAGCGCAGTGGAAAGAAAAGCTAGGCAAGAAATGACGGCAAAGCGCGGCCTCATGCTCGGCCGGTTCCAGCCATTCCACAACGGCCACCTCGCACTGGCAAGGCAGATCCTCGGGGAATGCGACGAGCTTGTCATTGCAATAGGAAGCGCGCAGTTTAACTTTATCGAGAAGGACCCATTTACCGCCGGAGAGCGCATTGCCATGATCCAGGGGGCGCTTCGACAGGCTGGCATTGATATGTCAAAATGCTACCTCATTCCAATCCCAAACGACGATAACAACGCAAGGTGGCTTGCAAATCTCAGGTCGATGGTGCCTGAGTTCGATTACCTCTATTCAGGCAACGAATACGTTAGGCACCTCGCTCGCTCTCAAGACCCGAGAATAAGGATCAGAGAGCCCAAGTTCGAGAAAAAGGCCGATTACAATGGCAGCAATATACGAAGCCTCATGCTATCCGGCGGGAAATGGAAGCTCCTTGTTCCAGCGGCAGTTGCCAGAGAAATCGAGAGAATCGGAGGAGTGGAGAGGATAGAGGTGCTCAGCGCGACCAATGCTGAGAGCAGCCCGCAGAACTGGTGAGTGTCATGGGCAAAGCCCTGAGAGCATGTCCCATTTGCCCCGGCTGCGGTTCAAAAAAGTTTAAAGTCATAGAGAACTCGACGAGACGCGTAGTAGTGGAGTGCCTCTCATGCGCCAAAAAGATTGCCATCTAGTGTAACAGTTTTTCTTTACTTGTAAGAAGTTTTCGAGTTATCGCCTTTAACGAAGTTCTGAGGATCGCAAGCCAATCAAATGGCTATCGATGTCGTGGAGTACATTCCACTGCTGAGTATTGTTTTTAGCTCGATGGGCATATCGTTTGTCTTCAAGGACTTTATCGCTGATCTTGTCGCCAGTTTGGTGATAAAGAAGAACAAGGACATCAAGGTCGGCAACAGGATCAAGATCAATTCCGGAGGAGCCATCACAAAAGGCGACGTCATGGAAATAGGGATGATCAGGACGACAGTGATGGAAGTCGGCGATGGAGAGCGCTTGCCTTCGGTCAGGACCGGCAGGCTGATCAAGGTGCCCAATTACATGCTGATAAGCAGCCCCGTCATGATATACGGCGACACGATAATTGATGAAGTTGTTTCGTATGTATCAAGACCGTTTCCTGATTCGCAGCAGCTAGTAGACAGCATGAAAGAATCAATAGTTACCAGCGGCCATGGCCTAATTGAGGTCGGCCTGTACCAGTCAAAGGACGATAAGCTGGTCGTTCACGGCGTTTTCGAAGTCAAGACGAGCGAGATGGCTGACCAGCGGAGCAAGATCTTGAAGGAGTTTCTTACGAGAAGCAGCCAGTTTACTGTCCAGCCGCTCCCCGCGAAAGTCAGTCCCGAAGAGCCTACTCAGGACGATGGTGAGGTCATCCTGCCTCTGCAGAACATCGAAAAACAGGGCTAGTTACCTGAATGGATTTGGCAGCTCGGGAAGCCGGAGCTTTTCTGTAACGTTGTTGAGTCCAAGCCCGGTCTCCTCTTCCGTCATGACGGACGCTGTTTCTAATTCTGGCTGGACTGCCATGCCATAGATTGGCTGACCTGCAATAGCGTCAGCGCTGACGGCAGAATCGACTACGATCTTGACCGCCTTTAGCTTTATGACAGTAACGGCTACTTCAGCCAGTGTGCTATTCGTGCCGTTGACAGTGACAGTGACTGTGCCTGCAACCATTGTAGTTCCATTCTCATGGAGCTCGATCCGATTTGAAGTCAGGTTCGAAAGCTGGATAGTCTGGTAGCCAGACCCATTAGCGTTCATAATTTCAAGATCGGCAAGAAATCCGCTCACATCTCCGTTCTGGACGTCAAGCGCCCAAGATCCTGTGACGATGTATGGCTCTTGCTCATTAGACGACTTGATAAGTGAACCGATAGAGCCTGCTAGAGAAAAAGTGTCGACCTGAAAGGCATGGTCGCTTGCTGCCATGATTTCATTTCCCGGGTTGAGCGCCTGAACGGCCGGTCCATAGAGCAAGCCGAGGAGAGTCGCTGCTACTAGGGGCACAAGCAGAATCGTGACTGGAACCTTACCCGACTTCATGGATCTCAAAGCATCGGAAATGATTTAAGCGCTCAACAGTCTGGCTATGAAAGAGTCGACAGTTAGAATATTACTGTGCTCATCGAGCCTAGGGTATTTGAATCCATTAGAATGGATGTGAATCGCATCGTCAGCCTTGCCGCATCCCTCACACATCCAGGAAACGTGTTCCCTGCAGTTAATGCACATAGACATTGGAGTCAGCAAGTTCCCGCAGTTCCTGCACGAACCCTTGTTGAACATCAGGCTGAAGCTAGTGCCAGAATTATAAGACTAATCTCCCGAATAACTATATTGCAGCATTCAAGGTGAGGCATCGACGATTATGTTGAATGTGCCGGCATAGCCTTGGCCAGCTTCTGTCAGAGCTAGCATCAGGTGAGTTCCCGTATTGCTTTGAATCAATCCATCGGTCGAGGGTCCGGTGTAGATGCCGTCCTGTTCATTGGCCATGCCCACTAGCCCGTGGTCGCTGTACGGAGGTTGTGTGTGTACTTGGTCATTGGTAGAATTGGGCAGATAGAACTGGGATGTCCACTCGGATGTCTCTGTCGATCCCTCGAATGTGCGCACCTTTACGTGTATGTGGATGGCTCGGCCTTCATACCATCCGGGGTAGATTGTGCTGAATTGAACCGTGCCATTGCTATCAGTTAGTTGGTACCCGCGAAGGAAGTTCGTTCCGGGAGATCCTTCAACCCCGGAATATACTCCTTGAGAGTTTGCATGCCACAGGTCCACCTGCGCATTGCTTAGTGGAATGCAGGCTCCATCATCTACGTCGTAGACGTTTATTGTCACGTTAAGTGGTATACCCTCTTGAATGGTCCCAGTAGAAGTGTCTGCCAGAATTTCAGACCGGTTCGGCATGTCATCTACAAAGTAAGGTCCTTCGGTTTGCTGCGGAGTTCCTTCAATTTCGATCAATGACGGAGTCAGAGTGCATGTTTGATTCGTAGACGTTCCGACCGGGGATTGTTGGCCAGGCTGCTGCCCGGCTTGGCCTCCAGACGGAGGAGGCCCGCCCGTAGGACTTGGCATCGCCATGGGCAATGCAAACAGCCCAAAGACGATTAGAGCTATCACCACACCTGCAAGAATTGGAACATGCTTGGTGCTTTTCCTTGCGGTGTCAGACGCAGCTCTTTGTTCCTCTCGGACATTCTTTCTGGTTTCATAAATCAGAATTGCAACTGCCAACCCAATGAATAGCCCCTCAAAGACCTCGACTAGAATTGAGGTGGGATTCGCTCCGCCTCCTCTACCAGTAATGGGATTCCCCGGTACCCGTGTTATGAAAAAGAGCGCCATTAATACTGCCGTGCCTGCAATTCCTATACCATACCACACTTTTCCCCAGCGCCTAATCATGGGAATAATCCAGAAGACCTGCGCAATCCCCCCGACAATGAAAAGGATTCCTTGGTTTACGTTAAAACCCAGGATATTTGGGGCAAGCATCAGATGCAACATGCCCGCAATCGCCGTAGTTGCGGCCGCGGCATAATATAACGCGTATAGTGAATTAGTTAAATTGGATCTCAGTGGATATCAGAGACTTTTAAAGAATTGGTACCATTGTTCTTTGATCTCAAGAAAAAAGGGCGCGTGGGACTAGCGTTATTCCCAGTGTGATCTATGCTCATGTGACGCCCCGTAGCTTCCAAGGCCGCCGGTATATTCGCCCGTGATTTCAAGTACGTCGTCCGAGTCAGATATTTCCTTCAACATTTCTATTGTCAGTTTCTGGTTGGTAGCATAGTGTGTGCCTCTGTCGTAGATTGCAGGACACATGCCTGTCTTTTCAATTATATACTGACGCACTTCTTGAGTGTCCAGACCTGGTTTTGTAAATACCTCAACCACGTACATTGGTGCTAGTCCCGGATTTTCTCTTTCACACCGCAGGAGATCATTGATCAACGCAGTGTCTACCTTTGGCAGGTATGCCGATATTTTTCTCCCAAGCGCCTCAAATTCATCTTCGAGTTCTGATAATTCAGACATAGGGCAATAATCGTCAAGTTTCGTTATAACCATTGATTACCAATTGCATGTACCAGTGGTACCTGACCGATTTGGTTCAAAGATAATACTAAATAGTTCAGAATGGCTACATTGAGTCATTGTATTGCTCTTTCACTTTTACGACCCGGGTTTTCATCTCGATGCCAAAGGATCCTTACCGCATTTGATATGAAATGGTCCATGAATATCGAGAGCGGGTCTATATTAGAAAGGACATCATCATGAAGTTATACGAATATGGCGAGCTGAATCAAAGCAAGCTGTTGAGTTATTGCGGGTTGAACAGCGTGAGGCACAAAGGGATACTGGACGATATGGTAAAACGAGACCTGATAACAAGGTCGGAAGAATCATGGGGCAACAAGACTATAATCAAATACAAGGTTTCAGAAAGAGGCAGGGCGATTCTAAAGGAGCTTTTGGAACCATATGAGGAATTGTTCCCGAGAACGGAGGAGGAACAGTCCGATGGATAACAATGGTACAGAACCATTTTTAATCGAGCAGTGGGAGAATTGGTGAAAGGCATGTCTAAGGATCACGATGATGAGGGGCTCGGGAACCTGTTCAAGATTATTGATGGAATAGTTGACCAGCTTCACTTGACGAAGAGGATGTTCATTATCATGATCCTGACCGTCATGATTCTGCCGCCTGTCGCTCTCTTCATAGCTTCAGTCTATCTTGAGCCACCGTTTGGTGGTGGATGGCCAGGAGGCTATGGAAGGCCGCCGCCCCCAGGACCTCAGGATCCGTTCTTTACATTTCTAAAGCAACTTCCACTGATCATTTCCGTAGTATGGCTCGGAGTAGGTATCTATCAGTGGTATGTGCTATCAAAATGGACGAAGCGGTACCAGAGGTACAAGGAAAGACAGAGGCGCGCAGAAGAAAAACTGGGTGATAACGATAACGGGAACCCGGAAGAAAGCGGCAAATGAAATTCTATAACTGCGCTTGTGCATTGCTGTAGGCATGCGTGAAGTACCATTGGTACCTGTCAAAGGTACACAAGCATTAAAAGAAATTTTCAAGAATTAAACCCTACATGGGAATATCAGACCAAAACAAGAAGGCGATCATCGCCGGAGTATTGGCAGTTGCCCTGTCAATAACTGGCGTTGTCGTAATGCAGTCAGCATCAGCCCAAACAAGCAATCAGACATCTACAGAAATACCGGACATAAGCGGCTCGGTAAGCATCGATAATGCCACAAATGAATTCGTTCGGGACAACACAAAAGTTCCTTTCAATACAGCAGCACAGACAGCTCTAGGCGAAGTTGATGGTGGCAGTGTCATCTCAGGCAGGCTAAGTTCAGTCCAAGGCTATCTTGCATATGTTTTCAAAGTAGCCAACTTTGATGCGGGAACATACAAGGTCGTGGTTGTGGACGCCGGAAATGGCAGTATCCTCTACACATCAGATGATCAGACTCTACGCAACGGAGGACTAGGGGGGTGTGATCACGGGCACCGCGGAGGATTCGGCAATGGCAACTGGATGGGCAAGAGTAGTTCCTCAGAAAATACAGAATCTAGTGGCGTTGTAGTGACAACCAGTGCCTGATGTGCTGGCTGCCCCACTTTTTTTCATTGCGACGATAGCGAGCGTAATTTGAATGGAGATTATTCTATTGAATACTTATAAGCGAATAGTTTTCAGATTATGTGACTTAGCATGAGTGGCAAGGAAGAAATCGTCCAATCGATGCGACAGTTTGAAGAGCTGCATGATAAGTATCTCCCAAAAGTAGACCGACGCTTGGTTATTGACCTGATGCTGCGGCTGCGTGAAAATCCTACAGAGAAGCCAATGTATACAATCGAGACATTCGTAGAAGAAGGAGGCGACCCTGAAGAAATAAGGAACGAAGTCATGCGAATGACAGGAATGACTCCGCAGCTATATGACCGCTCTACCCACATCGTTGCACATCACAAACTTGACTATGAACTGCTAAAGCAGATCCAGGATCATCCAAAGGTAGTAGAGGTAACGGGCACATACATGGGAAGTGGTGCGTCAATCGGCGCGTCGCGTGACCAGTCGACAGCTGAGAGCAGACGGGAAAGTCAGAGTAGAGCATACTAGCAGACCGCATGTACATGGATCGGCGAGCAGCAAGCACTGACTTACTAGGTTAAATGCGACAAACTAACTTGGTATGGAATTGCTACCAGCCTTAAATAGCCTGCAGCCCATTGATATGACATGATCAAGATAACGAAATCTAACGAACATTACCACAACGACGACATGGACTGGCTGTCGAGCTACTGGCACTTTTCATTCGACCAGTACCAGGACCCGGAAAAGATGAACTTTGGGCCGCTCAGGGTGTTCAATGACGACATCATTCAGCCAGGAACAGGATTCGGGTTCCACCCACACCGGGACATGGAAATAGTCACCTACGTGATTGATGGCCAGCTGGAACACCAGGACAACCAAGGAAACAAGGGAATAATCCAGCCGGGAGAAATCCAGAGAATGACGGCAGGGAGTGGAATACTGCACTCTGAATACAACCACTCAAAGGAAAAGCCACTGAGGCTGCTGCAGTTGTGGTTATTTGCAAACAAGCGCGGTCTAAAACCTTCGTGGGAACAGAAGCAGTTCAACAAAGATGAAAGGCAGGACAGGCTGCTGCCAGTAATAGTGCCAGAGAATGCCACAGACGGAGGAGCACTTCACATCCACCAGAACGCCTCGATCTATGTCTCTTCCCTGACCAAGGGTGCCAGGGTGCGGCACGAGTTTGAATCGGGTAGAAAGGCCTATGTGTTTGTCATTGACGGAGATGCAAGCGTAAATGGCAATGCGATGAAGACAAGGGATGCAGCAAGGGTAGAAAATGAGCGCAACATTGAGATAAGCGCCAGCGCGCCAACTGAATTGATCCTGCTGGATCTGCCGGAAAAATATGCAATCAACAACTAGGTTCAAAGTCCTTGGAGTAGCTGGTAGTACGCGCACCAACTCGTACAGCACTCGCGCGCTCAAGATTGCTCTAGAGCACGCCAAGGCGCAAGGCGCTGATGTCAGGCTGCTAGAGCTTGGCAAGACAGTCATCCCACTCTACAATCCTAGCGGGCCAGAATCAAAAGAACTCCATGAAGCTGCGGAGGCTGTTTCCTGGGCCGACGCGTTTATCCTTGCGTCGCCCGACTACCACGGCTCGATGTCTGGAACCCTCAAGAACTTTCTCGACTACTTTTACGAGGAATTTGCAGGCAAAGTTTTCGGATACATCGTCGCTTCTCATGAAAAGGGGCTTACGGTTATGGAACAGATGAGGACGGCAGTCAGGCAATGTTATGGCTGGAGCATGCCCTACGGCGTTTCGGTACATGGCGAGATGGACTTTAAAGCCGCCGAAATTACTAACGACAGGATTGCAAAAAGGATGAGGATGATGTCACGCGACCTTGTAGTATACGGCAACCTGCTGCGCGGGCAGTTCTTGGGCGACTTGGGTAGTGCCGAAGCTGACACGTTTGCAGCGCGCTATAGATCCGTGTGACCGAGTTCTTTCCTACCCGGTCAATTTATCCAGAACAGTCGCATATAGTGCGATGGAAAATACAAAGGTGACTGCGTAACGACGCTTCCTGTTTCTGACGAGCTGCTAGTCAGCGCGGTAGAAAAGGTGGGCAAGAGCATAGTCAACATTGCCAGCGTCAGGATGCTCCACGACCAGCTCTTCAGGGTATTTCCAGTTGAAGGTGTTGGGTCCGGAGTTATCATTGACGAAAAGGGATACGTCTTGACAAACAACCACGTAATTGACGACGCCGAGAGGCTCAAGGTAACGCTTGCTGACGGAAGGGTGCTGAAAGGAAAGGTCGCTGGAACCGACGAGGTGACTGACCTGGCGGTGCTCAAGGTAGAATCAGAAGAACCGCTGCCAGCTGCAGCGCTTGGAGACTCGGATGGCCTAAAAGCAGGCCAGATAGTGCTAGCGATAGGCAACCCATTTGGCCTTACAGGCGGGCCGGCGGTGACCGCGGGAATCGTGAGCTCGCTTGACCGGAGCATCCAGACTAGAAACGGCGTGCTTGAGCTTATCCAGACGGATGCGGCAATTAACCCCGGCAATTCGGGAGGACCACTGGTGAACACCAAGGGAGAAGTAGTGGCTATCAATACAGCGAACATGCCTTATGCTCAGGGCATTGGTTTTGCAGTTCCTGTCAATACTGCCAAGAAAATCTTGCAAGAGCTGATAGAGAAGGGCAAGGTTGCCCGCCCTTGGATAGGGATTTCGTCAATCAAGGTTACTCCCAGGCTAGCTAGGTTCTATGGGCTTCCAGCAAGGGAAGGCGCGCTGGTTGCAGGAGTGGAGCCGTACAGCCCTGCTGACGACGCAGGCCTGAGAAAAGGCGACATCATTGAAGAAATTGACGGGAGCAGAGTGGAGGATCCCTCGGAAATAGCATCTAAAGTAAAGGGCAAGCAGATGAGCGAAAAACTTGTTCTAACAGTCAACCGGTACGGCCGCCAGCTGCAGGTCCCCGTCCAGGTGGACGAGCGGCCATGACCTATTTTTTGAGAACAAACTTTTTGAAGCCCAACGTGCATCTATCATGATAGTGTCTTCAGATCACGACTCAATGGACGACCTAATCAAGGAACTTGAAAAGGGAGAAACTCACATCGTAATATCCAAGCAGATAAGAAAATGGAACAAGCCGGTGACTGTAATTACAGGCCTCCACGAAAGGCCTGACGCAAAGGACATCACAAAGTCGTTCAAGACAAAGATCGGCACGGGCGGCACATTCAAGAACGGCCAGATAGAGCTACAAGGAGACCACAGGGACACCGTGAAGGAACTGCTTGCCAAGATGGGATTTTCAGAGGAATCAATTGAGGTGCTGTAGTAGTATAGTGCTTACCTGCTCAGCCGTTAACAACTTTACAACTTATATCTGCAAATGGTGCTATTGACATGCAGCAAGTGGAAAGCAAGGTAGAAGAACCAGCAGTCGAAGAGAAAAAGCCAGAGGAGACTGTGGAAGTAACATCTGGCAAGACCAGCCAGATCCTAGTCAAGGAAGAAGAGCCTCTTTCCATTAGCGAATTTCACAATAATGACACAAAAGTTCTCGAGCTTCTCAACGAATCCGGCTCGAACTATTCATTCAAGGGGCTGATGCGCAAGCTGAACCTCCATCAGCAGAGCTTGTCCAGGGCGCTCCACAGGCTGGAGGAACTCGGACTCGTTGAACGCACATCGTTTGGCTACAAGTTAGGGAGCATTAACGCCGCAAGGCAGGAGCCGAGGAGGCCAAAGGGGATAGAGTATACTCAGCTGCTGCAGACGTACATTCCCGGCAGCGTAAGGTCCAGCGAAGTATTGCGGCAGCTCGTGGGCAAATGGTTCAAGTACCTACGGTGGCTAGGCATGATTGAAAGCGGCGCCGGGTACACGCTGCAGTGGACGAGCGAAGACGGATCGTTCCAGATAAACCTCAGGCTGATTGCAGACTATGTCATAATTGAAACCAACGCGTCGACAGAGAAGGAAAAGATGCAGGCCATGTCCGGATCGTACGCTATTTACGAGCAGATCACAAGAGTAGTGCAGAGCAGGCTTGCCAATTCATACGGGCTTGACTACCACGCAAGCGTGAACAACTAGCCAGTTTTTTCTTCGCAGCTCAGGTATTAGCTATTGCCGCATTGGCATAGTGTGACTGACTTTTAGCAATCCCGGTCAATTAACTCTCCCATTTCGTATAATACCACGTATGACTACGATAGTTGGAATAAAGACCAGGGAAGGAGTCGTGCTGGGATCAGACAAGCGTGCCAGCAAGGGCTTTTTCATTGGCTCAAAGATTACGCAGAAAATATCAAAAATAGACGACACGCTTGCAGTCGCAATTGCCGGCCAGCTCTCTGACGCTGAATACCTGATAAAGATGGCCAAGGCCGAGCGCAAGCTGATAGAACTGCGCCGAGGATTTCCGCTGACCGTGAAAGAGTCGTCAAGGCTCATCGCCAACCTCGCTTACTCAGGACTAAAGAACTACCAGCCCTACTTTGTGGAACTGCTGGTAGCAGGAGTTGACCAGGAAGGTGGGCACATTTTCGCGGCAGACATGAGTGGCGCGATAACAAACGAAGACTTTGCGTCATCAGGTTCCGGCTCGCCAGTGGCGTACGGAGTGCTAGAGAGCACTTACCACAAGGACATTACAAATGAAGAAGCCAAGCAAATTGCGTCCAAGGCAGTCGCAGCGGCAATGGAGCGCGACCCGGGATCAGGAAACGGCATAGACGTGCTTGTGATCCCACATTTAGTCATGGAGGTGGCAAAGTAAATGGCCGAAGCATCATTTGGTGGAGGCGGAGGAACCCGGTACCCGTACTTTTACGGCCCTGAAGGCCGGCTGGTTCTAGTCGACAGCGCGCTCGAAGCGGTTAACAGGGGCTCGACTACAATAGGCATCAAAACTCCGAAATTCGCATTGATTGCAAGCCACATCAAGCCGGTAAGGCCGCTCATAGACCCGGCTGAAAAGATCTTTGCAATCGATGGCCACGTAGGAGCCACCGGGTCAGGCTACATCGGCGACATCCTGCAGCTAATCGACGAGCTCAGGCTGGAGGCGCAAAAGCACAGGCTCAACTTTGAAAGCCCGATAGACGTTGGCTCGCTTGCAAAGCACCTTGGTTCGTACCTGCACAACTATACAATCTACGCCGTGAGGCCGCAGGCTGCGTCGGTGATAGTCGCCGGAGTTGATCAGGCTGGAGTGCAGATGTACCAGGTTGATCCAAGCGGCACATTCATGCGCGGCTCTGGCTTTGCAATAGGGCAATCGGCCGATGTGGCGCTAGGTGTCCTGAGCCAAGAATACAGTGCGGACATGAACGTTAACCAGGCAGTTGCTCTGAGCAACAAGGCAATAGAACGGGCACTTGGAGAAAGGCCGGTAGTAGAGGTAGGAGTCGTAGGACCAAACAACGAATTCAAAAAGCTGCCCTAGCCCGCTATTTTTTCTGCGGGGCTACTGCTGCAGTCTTCATTCCCTCTGGCCTGCGCCATCTGTTAGCCCAGCGGGCCAGATCTTTTATTATCACTTCCAGTTCGCGGGCCCTAGGAGTCATGCTGTACTCGACTCTAGGCGGTACTTCGGGGTAGATCTTTTTCGTGACCAGCCCTTCGCGCTCTAGCTCCAGCAGGCGCCCTGCAAGGACCGTGCTGCTGATGCCGTCAAGTGCCCTCTTTAGCTCGTTAAACCTAATGACGTTCCTAGTGCTGAGGTTCTTGAGAATGTGTAGTGTCCACCTTCTCCCTAGCACCTCCCACACGTCCGCAATGGCGCACGTCGCGTTGGCTTTGGCTTCTGATAGTTCTTCAGGCATACCTAGTAGTAATAAATAACTAGGTGGTAATTATATCCTTTGTGGTGACACATATTCTGCCCGTTCTAACCCCGCTAGTTCCTTAGGCTCGGATCCTGATGCAAGATTCTTTATCGATATCGACCCATTGTTACCATGAGTGAATCTCCAGAAGTGGAACGCAGTATCCAAAACCCAAAAGGGAAAAGTAACCTGGAAAAGGGTACCGAGCCTCAAGTAGACAAGACAGACCCGACGCAGCCTGTAAAAGTTGCAAGTGATAAGGAATCTCCACAGCGCGACCGGAAGAAAAACGTGGGCAATACAGACGTGATCGGTACTGCCTAGTTGACAATCGCCGGCCTATCGGACTTTTTGGTTGCAAAGTCTTCTTATCGGCTCCGTTTTCCAGCATAGCAAACCCATTTAAGATTTGGATGAGCAATTACAGTCATAGAATGTCTAGTGATAAGGTCGGAGACTTAGCCAATCAAGCCTTTGTGAGCCTTGACGAAAACGCTCTGGTCGCCGAAGCGGCAAAGGCGCTCTATGAAATGGAGGACTCCAGTGTAATAGTTACAGGAAATGATGCTGCCTCGCAAGCAAGAATCCCTGTTGGGATCATCACTGAAAGGGACATCATTTTTCGCGTGGTGGCGCAGAACCGTGGGCCGTTCAAAGTAAAGCTGAGGGACATCATGAGCCATCCGCTGATAACCATCTCGGATGGCATGTCTGCGTCCAAGGCCTTATCCATGATGAAGAGAAGGAATGTCAATAAGCTGCCGGTGGTTGACAAGAAAGGAAGGCTGGTTGGAATGATTACCATGCAGGGTCTTGTTCGCAATTTGCCAACAAACAAAGACGCGCGAACTGTATAGAATAAACTGCAGATTCAGATGCAAATCAAAACACTTTAATTGGTTCTGCCAAAAAAGTTGGCTTACGTGCGCCCGGGTAGTATAGAGAACCTGAAGCCTATCAGGAGGCCAGTTCGTACAATCCGGTCCAGTATGGGGGACTGTCACTCCTTCGACCCGGGTTCGAAAGTCGGCCTAGCCCGACCGAATATCCCGGCCCGGGCGCTTTTCTCATTTCTCTAATCAATCCTGTCGTAGATCCATATTCCAGATCATCCGAGTCTTCCTTGCTTCATCTCTTCCCATCGCACCTGGTCTAGTCCGATCATTTTCCTAAATCCGTTTGCGGTCGATGGCCCAAAGCCTGCATAATGGTT
>DASYRH010000035.1:0-11566 GCA_036004585.1 Nitrososphaera sp.
AATTGTGATTTCATCGTTTCTTGATTTTATTTCCTTCTCAAGCCGCATGATTACTTCCAGCAGTTCCGCCTTGCTCTTACCTGCATGCCTCGTGTATAGTAGAGTCATGCCGAACGTATTCGAATCTGAAGATAAGTGATCGACAAATGTCAAATTTACAACTTGCTCTAAACTAGTTGATAGAAAATACTTCGTCAAGTTGTTTGGAGTCAGGTTCGGTGCCTCGATAGTTGTCGTCATCGCAAGTTCCCCTGAGTGGATCTCGTCAACTTGGTATCGGGGCCTATAGATCTTCAACAGAGGACACCGGTGGACACGCCGAATTCACCAGTGTGTATTTGCTGGGAGGACTGCTAGTCACCTAAAATTCCTCAATATGACACTTGAACTGGCCGACTCGACGGGATGTCTAGGAATGTCTTGAAACAGTTGATATAGTTACGATGACGATATTCTATTACTTGATTGACGTCTTTTTCGATGGGTTGTGTCAGCCGGTAAATCCAGGCGGGATCGCATGTTATGCCTATCTAATCAGGCGGAACGGAAAGATTGAGCACAGCGAATATGGTCTAGCTGCTGAGCCGTTTTCAAAGGACTCTACAAATAATGTGGCAGAGTATACAGCTCTAATAAAGGCACTTGAACGGCTTTATCGTGATCGGGTGAAGGATTCGATAAGAATTGCCAGTGATTCCAAACTTGTTGTCAGTCAGCTAAATGGGCATTTCAAGGTAAAGTCAAGGAGGATAATTCCGCTCTACAAGCGCGCACTTTCACTGAAAAACTCTTTCTCTGATATCGAAATCAGGTGGGTGCCAAGAGAGGAAAACCGGGAGGCTGATGCTTTGACTAACAGAGCGTACAAAGATGCGCTAAAGAGCCGGGCCAATATTAGAAATAAAGTTGTCCCATAGTGAGGAGGGAAGACGACGGACATTGAATCGCTGCCCGGGTATCATGCTTAAGTTCTGCCTCTCATGAACTTACCAATTCTGCACTCCCAAAGAGCACTGAGAACTGCTGGCACCAGACAAGAACAGTATCGTACTTTGTAAGATCCGTCCCAGCTGGAATATCATAATTCTGGTTTCCTATGTTTGCCTTTAGCCGGCCCAAATTGACAAATTCTGTTGCTCCCTTGTCGGTTGACAAGTATACGTATAAGTCTGGCCCGTTTGTCGACTTGAATTCTTCTAGACGCAGGACATTTCCGGAGTCTACAGGGATTACTGTCGCTGTCCCTTTGGCGTCATGGATACCATCCCCAACACCCACAAACATCCCTGCTACTTTTGTCGCCGTTTCAGAAGGGTTTTCGGCCATGCTGTCGCTTTCTTTGTCCATCGTGGTATCGCCTGATGCAATCGGTGGTGCCTCATCAATTGTAGCGTTTATGAAGAGAGGGCCTGCGGCGTATACTGCCGCGGGTATCGCAATTGCCGCGACAATTATTGCAACAATGATTGTTTTTTTCATAGTAGGCATATCTGTTACGCATTTAAAATGATTTTATCCAGATCTTGTCCAGATCTGTTCCAACCTAACTAGATGGAATCGTTCATAGCTACGAATCTGGTCTTCTGCTTCTCAATTAGTGGCATGACTTTTTCCATTATCAAGCTGTCAAAATTCTTTTGTTCGATGTCTATAGTCATCAGAAGATATGTAGTTTGGTTTATCGGTATTGTGGCCCTGTGAAGCCTTTCGTATCTGCCGAATGCGTAATGCATTTTGCCGATCTTGCCTTCAAACTTGCCCCTTGTTTTTTGCCGGGCTATTGCGCTCGAGGCATATTCCTCATTTTCCTCCTCAGTTAGTAGGAGTTGCAGCCCAGGCCTCTTTTGCTGTGCGATAATTACCCCATTCTTGTTTACAATTCCTACCCAACGTATAGAACTATTAATGTCAAGCACGTGTTGACAGAACGAACTCAGGTACTCGTAGTCTATAGCCAAGCCATGTCACCTTTCCCTATGCATAATATGCGTCATCTAATAAAGTCTATTTCCTTATTAGCCACCTTGTGCCACTAAGGACAAGATGTCTGAATATGAATCCGGAACGTTCCGGTGCAGCGATTGCGCGCAGGAATTTCTCACAAAGGCCGAAGCAGACAGGCATCACAAGGAACATCATTCAGAAGTTAGCGTAGGAGAATAGTGGCGCAACGTCACAAGAAAACTGACTAGCGAGTCAGTTATGCTTATTAGTGTCTTACGATAATCTGCAACATGTCCTATGCCCGTAGCGATCCATTTGGTCACAACTAACTGTTCTACTATAGGCCCTGCGGAGGTAACCCGATCTAATGCCTAAGGTCACAGGGATGTACAAGGCGGAAGTAAGGGACAAGATACTCCAGGCCGCGATTCAAAGCTTTTCCCAGACGGGCTTTGACAGGACAAAGATGGAAGATATCGCCAAAAGACTTGGACTCAGCAAGGGCACCATCTACCTTTATTTTGCAAGCAAGGAAGATCTTTTTCTAGGAATCTGTGATTATTATCTAAAACTCATGAAAGAGCGCCAAGACTCGACAGTATTTTCTAGGAGAGAGGATCTACTTCTAGACGCGGAAAGATTCTACGACGAGTTTCAAGAATTGGAGCAGGGAAATGACAAGATAATGCTCGAGATGGTCGTGGAATCAAGTCGCAACAGCAAGCTCCGCAGGGGGATGTACGAGCATAGGTTAAAGGTCTACGACGCCGTGGTTGACCATCTGAACAAGCACATCGAAAAGGGGATAATCCGAAAAGACGTTGATGCCAGCGGGCTTGCTTCTGCATTTGTTGCACTGTACGACGGCTTGACAGCGAGTAAGATGCTTGGAATCGGCGAAGCGAATAACAAAAAGGCGTGGGTTGCGATGGTAAGGGCCGTCATTGACAGCATTACCAAGACCTAGTCGTTAATCGTTACCTTTGTCATTCTTGCTTCGTCAGAATTAAACGGGGCGTCCATTGAATCCGTCTTGAGTGCAGCGATCTTGTCCACTGCTTCCATGCCAGAAGTGACCTTGCCAAAAACTGTATACTGACCGTCCAAAAAGTTCGAGTCCTTCAACACGATGAAGAATTGTGAGCCTGCGCTATTTGGATCCTGTGACCTCGCCATCGAAAGTGTGCCTCTTGAGTGCTTGTTCTTGTTAAACTCTGCCTTGACATTCCATCCCGGTCCCCCAGTACCCCATCTACTTCTGTTCGTGTCGTTTTTTGTATTTGGATCTCCTCCTTGAATAACAAACCCTGGAACAATCCTGTGAAATACTAGGTTGTCGTAAAAACCGCTGCTTGCCAGCTTTTTGAAATTCTCGACGGTCTTGGGCGCGTCACTTGAAAGGAACTCGCACATAATGTCGCCAAATCTTGTTTGTATCTTGCCGGTTGTAGCCATAACTCAGATTGGCTAGTCCGGGATATTTGAACCAAACAGTGATGCTTCATTGTTCTGCGAGGGAGTTCAAGTAGAGCGTGCTCTTTATCGCACTATATAGCGTTACATATTGTATGCCCAATTCCGTTGTCTTGTACGCCTGCCGGCTCCCTTCAATAGACTCCGTAAGGAGTTTTTTTGAAACGAGTATCGTAGAGTACTTCGTGAATTGGGATGTGGTCAGGTTGGCTTTTTCGAGGAGTCGCGTCTTGCCAATTCCGCCATTAGCGGCTTCTAAGATTGTGGAAATAATGTCGAGGCTGCTCCTCTTTTTCAACCACATGTCTCTAGACGCTGTACGATAAAAGCAATTCTGTAATATTGGCAGGACGGTTAGTCCTGAGGATTTCTTTGGATGCAGGCGGCCAATTATTGCTACCAAGTTTAGGGCCACTACATCAAATCATTCCGAATGTTGGCTGAAAAGATTGATTTTCAAGGCTAGCTTGTCTGTGAATACCTGTATGAGAGGACATATTACTTGCACATTATTACAAGGAACGCGTCTCAATTACAATTGCATGAAGATTCTGATAGCAGAGGACGAATCCTCGATATCGATGCAATATAATCTGGTGCTTAGTGAGAGGGGTCACGACGTGACCATAACGGAGGACGGAGAGGAATGTCTGTCAGAATACGTTAAAGCCATGGGCGACTCGAAACAATCCCCTCTGGGCGCCGACTATGAAATGCGACCGCCTTTTGACTTGGTGATACTCGACTACAGGATGCCAAGAATGGACGGACTAGAAGCAGCAAGACAAATCCTTGAGCATTGCCCTAGTCAGCGGCTTATGTTCGCTTCTGCGTACACAGCTCAAACACTAACGGAAGCCGTTAAGAGCTTACACAAAGTGGTGGAACTGCTTCAAAAACCGTTTGATCTGGAGTATTTTGTTGACTCTGTCGAAGACAAGATCCTGTATGAACAGCTTGAAAGGCTGAACGTCCGGGTAAGGGCACTGAAGGATCATAACATTACCCATTCTCAGCTTTTGGGTCTCCTTACAGGAGTGCAGAAACTACACGACATGGTACTAAGAGATTGAGCGAACACACGATAGAAATATTCGGCACAATTGCTGTGCAAGAGTTCCCGAGCTCGATGTTGGTGATGGTAGGAGCACTCGAATCAGTTATAGCAACAATCACTAATGCGGGCAGAAGCAGATTCAGTCACGGTACGTGGAAAAAGAAAAGGATGGGCCCCGTGTTTTTTAGCTGCAGGGGAAGCCCAAGAACTCTAGTAGACCACACCACGAACCTAACAGCTGTGCAAGGTTGCCAAGGCCTGCTCTTGGTTCGTCCTGAGAAGAGCTGTGTTCGCCTAAAGGTGCAAAGTCTGCGGTGGCTTCACCCCAGTTGGCACCATCTGATAGGTTAGCTGCGTGTGCACTTTGTGTAGCTGCAGCGCCGAGAATGGCTAACGCGGCAGCTATCATACCAACGAATGCATAAGGGTTCATTATGTTCTCAACTTTGTCGGTGTTATTATCCTGCTATGGAATTATTTCGTCTTCAGTCTAGAATCTGCTTCTATACTTTCTGTAACTTCCAGAAACTCAGAATTAGAAGCAGATACGGAACGATCATGACTTTTCAAAGGGTTCAGGCCCATAATTTCTTGGTCAATGTTCTAAAGACCAGTCCAAACGGGGGGATAATGTTGAAGTTGGGTCTTCGGGGAGAATGGCAACACGGGAAATTCCATAGATGAATTCATGGATCTCCAGTAGCAATATCTCACTTTTGGAGGAGTACAATTCCAGAATGCCTATATGACTTGACTAGATTGTCTGATTGACATCTACAAATGTTGTCAAGGAAAGGCTTCAATAAACTGACAACTATCGCAGGAGCATCCACAGCGATAGCGCGAGTAGCAATGGTAGCAGGCACTCCGATGCTATTCCAGAATGCTGCGGCTGTCACTACGCCAGCGGATGATTGTAGGAATGCCGTCAAAACTGCTCTCACAGACAAGAGAATTACGGATACAGAATTTCAGACGATAAAGGCCGAGTGTGCCAACGGCGGAGCTCCTTCTGGTTGCCTAACGACGATAGCTGCAGCCCGCGCGGACTATGTAATTATGCAAGCAGAAATAACTGCAATCAAAGCTGCATGCAGAATATCTTAACAATCTTCAACCCTTCTTTTTTCTTGGCTGCACTTATTGGAGCAAAGGCTTATGCGATCGAATTTTTTGTTCAAACGAGCCGAGGCCGAATCTGCACAAGGGAGTTGGCGCCTTATAGGGCATCCTTACCAGCCATGGCTAAACTGCGTCCGTATCAATACGCATGCGTAATTTTCTTGTGCGCCTTAAGATCAGAAAACGAACCAAATCGATCGCTACATTTGTCACATTGCCAGAACCCAGGGGAATGCGCCAATTTACTCCCGTGGAGGTCAGCCGGAACAAAATACAGCACGTACTTTGGCTTAATGACGCAGTCTCGTTTGTTCATCTGACAACTAACACCCCATGGCCGTTGACTATCTTCACCAGGGCATCATCCCGAGGGTACTCTGGCCTTGCTGACCGGTGATCCCAGACATAGGAGAAAGGCCTCCACTTCCAAACATGTCCAAGAATCCATGTGTCTGAGGGGATGTTAAAACAAGAACTGACAGGGCCATGACTAGTAGAATTGCAAAGGCTGCAATCATTCCTCGGTGATTTCTTGGCATTGAATAGCTCATGGAACCCGGAGTACCTAAAAAGACGTATGCATGGAGATACTGTCTTTGTGGATATGTGTCACGCTTCTATAATTCCTCCGAGACACCATGATATGGTATATGCATCGCCACCGGAGTTCCTTAATCTCGCCATGATTCCTCGCTTGAGTTCACATACACCAGAGAAAGTTGATTTCGCCGTAAGTGACGAATTTGCTGGATCTTTCGAACTCAAAGAAATAGCTTTGTTTCAAAGGGCCTACTAATATGTCCAATTTCACGCCCAAACGCAAGAGCAAAAGCCAGAGCAGCGGATGTCAATAACAGTAAAAAGCTACAAGCCCCCAATCGCTATAGGTTTCCATCGCTAACTCTCGGATTGTCGTAAGACTTAAGCCTATGCCGCAGATTCCATAGTGCGACAATCAAATCGCTACGGCGGTATTCAAGGCTATTAAGAAGCACAACATAACGTCTGATTAGTGTAGTCACGATTTCTTTGCAGACTACTTTTGCCAATATTTCCACATACCCTACTATGTGGTTTCAAACGTAACTTTATTCTAGTATTCAACACCACTATTTTTTAATTGTATGGCATTCTACCCCATCGCATATGCCGAGTCAGAATTTGCTGATGCAAAATTATAGAACATTTTCCTGCAAGTTTTCTATATGCAACAATTGCTATTGGTGTGCGACTGTTCTTTCTGGTGCGACCCCAATCACATGCCCGTCATGTCGCGGAAAGGTCAACTCAATGCCCATCTCCGCCCAGGGTTCAGTGGAGGTCCTTCAGGTATGAATATCGAAGACTTTGAAACACCGTTGGTTGAAGCGAGGACTTGTGGGGATAAGAACAGGAGAGTTGCGTACAAGTTCATGGACGCATTTCACAGCCTCTGCGTAGACAAGAAGGATATCCTATTGGCCGAAATTGAGGCTAGCGAGACCCTCTTGCGGGCTTGCAATGACGAGAAGGACCGAGAGGCTGTCCAAAAAGAGATATCCGAGCTAAAGATGGCACTGGACCTTATGCCCTGAACGCTAGAGAAAGTAGTCTTTATTTTGCAGAATGTACGGAAACACTTTCCTATTTATTATGGAATCTGCCTCAGCATCGACATCGAATGACAGGAGTAGCAGAAACTTGTTCTTGCCGCTCGACTTTATCGGTACAGTTGCACGCACCAGCATGTTATACCTGCTGATGGAAAATTTGAGTTCTCCAATTTTAGCTTCAAAAGCCTCGCGGGTGGCTGCCCTGATAGCAGCCTGAACGGAATACCTTGCTGTTTCTTCAGGAGTCATGAGCGGAACAAGATCTTTCCGATATGCGGTGGCAACGAGATGTCCCAGATGATTGGATATGCCCGTAAAACGGATGTAATGATCCTTCTCAAGGACCCCTCTACAAAAGCTTTCGAAAAAGTCATCCCTGTCATTCATAGACTGATCGGCCGTGCCAATCTAGCTGTTCGCTCTGTATAAAAGGTAGCAGCCCAACTTGTGCGGATTTCCGAGATAGCCATTATCAGACCAACTCACATGTTCATTCCGGGAGGATCCCCATCCATCTTGTCTTCGCCTTGCTCAGTCTCTTTGGATGTCTCTGCGGGAGACATATCCATTGACGCCTCCGGCGATTCGTCGTTGACCATGCCGGACATTGACTCATCATTAGTTATCGACATGTCATCATGAGCTGGCACTACAGTGAGGATTCCAGCGATGGAAAGAATGCCAACGACTGCAAGACCAACTCCGGCTGCTCGTGCCACCCAGATTCCCTTTGCCCACATCTTTTCGCCAAAGATGATTCCCGCAAACAATGCCATCCACAGGATATCCATCCACCCAAGGGCCACCATTATCAAAAAGTAGGGCCAGCAGCACCCCAGGCAATACAACCCATGGTAGGTTCCCATCGAAACAGCGCCAAAAATCCCCTTTTTCCAGCGTCTCATGAACAGGCTCATTGGCGATTCGCAGTATCCAAGGCACTTTGACTTTAGAGGACTGAACTGGTACACCCCCGCCAAAAGGAGTATGGCACCGAATATCGCCGAAAGGGAAGCCGAGTTCAAGGGGGCAAGAACGGCATTTATTGGCAGAGTCCAAAGGAGCAAGAGTGCAAGGCCAGTTACAGACCATACGGCCAAGTACGAGCCTATGAAAAGAACCATCTTGAGAGGATAAGGGCCGGCGTCAGCTTCTTCAATAACGGAACCAGAGACATTTGCCTTGGTTTTGATTAGTCTGTTGTAGAGTAGGACGACTGGTGATATGGCAGGAAACATCATTGCAGCCATGCCGGCAGTCCAAACTGCAACGAATAGCGAAACTGAAAGTGGGTTGGTTGGTGACATCATGGCCGACATCATGTCTACTTGATAGGTCCGGGCGATTATCCAGCTAGAGAATGACACAGAAACCAACGAAATAAGCAGAGTTTTTTGCAAATTATCCAAGAATAATCTCTCGCACCTCGGGTAGGGATCACTATCCTAACTACGTCGCAAAAAACCTTCTGTTTTCGTGCCTGACAGAAAGCGGGCAGGTAAAGATTCTTCTTATTGTGCGTCTATATTGTTAATCCACAGCCTTTATAGCTTCATGCCATGATTGCAGTCGCGTATGATGTCGTCGGGGGCAGGATTGACCGTAGAGAAAATTGACAGGATTTACTTTTGTGTCAAATGCAGGATGGTTTTTCTGTTCAAGTCAGACGCTGACGATCACGTAGAATTTCAGGGTCACACTAATCTGAAGGAAATGCCCTTCGATTAAGTCGCATCGCCACAAACCGTACATGTGATTCTTCTGGATTGGTAGGATAGTATGCAATCTCAAGTTTGAAATCCGCTCTACACTGCTAGGGACGGGCGGAAGTATGAAGGAGATATTGATGACTAGTCCGAAGTACTTTTTTTCTTATCCTAGAAGAACCTTCCGAGAAATCCCAGAAATACCCCGCCACGAAGTGCCTCTGCCACGAGGAACAATCCGACTGCTCCAGCAAGGGTTAAGACCCAGATGATTTTGTTCCACGAAAGGATTTTTGCGCCATCAAGTCCCATAAAGGGTATCAAGTTGAATAGCGCAATCCAGCCGTTGAACCAGGCACCGATTGCTAGAATCTCTACGGGCAGTGCCAACCTTAATGCAAAGGCGAGATAATACGTCGCGACAAAACCGGCGCCCATTGCAAGGTTGGTGAGCGGACCAATCCAAGCAACTTTCCCGAGCCTATTCTCCCTCATTGGACCAACCATGACAGCTCCTGGAGCTATGAATTTGAAACCCAGTATAGGGAGTGCGGAAAAAGCTGTCACTGCCGCACCGAAGAGAAACAATCGAAACTCGGCCCATGATTGGTACATCTGTGCAAGGAATTTGTGGCCAAACTCGTGAACCAAAAACGCGCTGACAAAGATTGCGAGAAAGTCCCACCTTACGCGATATTGGATAAGCGAAAGTCCAACCGCGGTTACCAGAGCTGTTCCAATGATCAAGTGAACGAGTTCTAGTTTTGAAAATCTGAGGATCACTGCATTTTTTAGTGTGGAGGCTACGCGTTCCTGAGCAGTGCCAGCTCGCCCCTGTGCACGCTCGATGAATTCTCTCTCCCTAGCAGGCCTTGCCAAGAATTCGTCGATCATGGGGCATTCGTGGTTCGGAGGAAGTCGGTGCATCGCGCAAAAGTCCCTTCCACAATACCGACACCTAAAGGGCATTGATTCTTCGTTGTCGCAAATGTGGCACTTCACGGTGATACTACGGATGTTTCTTCATAATAATCAATTCCCTTTTCTGTGAATTAGGTATATTCCTATTATTCCCAAGGATCCGCCCAGTGCTGCAAGTGGAATATTTGAAGGGAGAATGACATTAATGTCGAAAATGAGTAGGCCTAGCTGGAAGAACATAGTCAGCAGAATTGAAAAAGAACCTATAACGGACGTCATTGAAGCTCCGATTCTAGCTAAACCATTAACGTAGGTGAGCGCGGCTGCCAGCGGCAATATCGAAAAGGCTAGCAATATTGTCCAGTCAGAAGCATCGATAGTCGGAGACGACGTCCACAATATCGCTGCGAGAACCAGCCCAGAGATGAATAGGGAGGCACCGGTGACCTGCAGCGCAGAATGCTTCTTTGTAAGCTTCGTGACAAAGATAATTCCTGTGCCAAATGAAACAGCAGAGAGGACGGCCTCGGCATCGCCCCATGTAAGTAACAATTCAACGCTCCCTGCGCTAAGGACAGCGGCAAAGAACCCCAAGAGTGCAATGATTGCGCCAACGGATTGGACTCTTCCAAGCCTCTCACTGAGCAGTAACCTTGCCAATATCAGAATTACAACGACTTCTAGCGGTCCTGAAAGAAGGCCCTCTTTTGAAGCCCCTACATTTGTCACCGAGTCATACCAGAAATAAACTCCGATTGCAATAAGGACCGAAGCGGGAACAAGATATTTCCACGCTCGGAAAATCGATATCGTTTCTTGTTTATTCGTTGACGCAGATACTGCCAACAGAGCAGCGCCGGCTATCATTATGCTATTTCCTGCAATCACTAGAGGTGATAGCGCTAGTCGGGTTGTAAGTAGTTCAATTACAATGGATTCTGCTGACAACAGTACGGCATAGACAAATACAACCCAGGAAAGCCGAATCAAGTGTTTGCTATTTTCTAGCCCGTAATTTATTATTGGTTAGTAAAAGCCACATGACTAGGTATGCAGGTTATTGAACCTGGAAGCTATTTTTCTCTAATCAAAGATACCTAACATCAGCGATACAAAGGCTATTATCTAGAGCGCATAAGATGCTCGTAGTTCAGGCGTTGCTTGATAGAGAAGCGTATGCAGAAGAGGGTGCAATTCAGGCCCTTGAAAAGGCTCTAATCTTTACAATCGATGCCTATTCACATTCAGGACTTGTCAGCGACGAGGAAATAATTCAAAAGTTGCAAGAAACATTGCTTCATTTCAAGCGAAAGGGCATCTCAAGTCAGAAGGCCGCCGAGGGCATTGAGGCCTATGTGCTATTGAACTGCGATCTAGGTCTAGAGGATGCTTTGATTAAGGAACTCATTTCCATTCCTGAGGTTTCAGAGGTAAAGGGCGTCTTTGGAGTCTACGACATTGTAGTTAAAGTCAATACGAATTCCGAAGAAGAGATCAAGCGTACAATCGCTAGAGTCAGGGCCATGGACAAGATAAAGTCAAGTCTTACCATGATGGTTATCGAAAGTCAGAACGGAAACTCGGACAGGAAGAAAGAGACTCAAACTTAAAGACAACGTTCAACCGCTTTGAATCTCCCCCCTGTGCGAATTACTTAAGAAGGCGATTTTTCTGCAAAGCAAATGCGGATGAGTATCAGAGATTACTTGCCCTAATATCTGTGCGTTTACTGACCTGTCTGCTTGATCCTG
>DASYRH010000036.1:0-17475 GCA_036004585.1 Nitrososphaera sp.
AAGCGAAAGCAACACAAATCCAGAAAGAGCGTTCGAGCTGTTGGAACCTTAGGGCCAATTTCGCCGGCAGTTGTCATGTATACAGTAGCCAGGCAAGGACAGAGGGGTTTCCACCAGAGAACGGAATATAACAAGCGAATATTGATAATGTCAGACACAGAAAAGGATAGCCATACTTTGATTAATCCGTCAGGCGGTTTCAAGCATTTTGGACTGGTAAAAGGAGAGTATGTCGTTGTTAGAGGCTCAATTCCAGGCGTGGCGCAGCGCCTTGTCAGGATGAGACACCCAATTAGGAGTGTTCCAAAGAAGATTCTGGAACCAAAGGTCTTGGAGGTCGTAGTGGAATAATGGTCAAGGCTCAAGTTATTAGCGTGGGTACCGGTAAGGGTAGCAAGGAAATAGAGCTTCCGCGCGTTTTTGACACTCCTTACAGACCCGAAGTCATTCAAAAAGTCTACGTGAACTTGCGGTCACATACCTATCAGAGGCAAGGCAGGTATCCAGCTGCAGGTGAAATGGTTAGTGCGGAATCGCGCAACACTGGACTTGGAATTGCAAGACTTGCGAGGGCTAGAGGTGAAGGATTTCCTAGAGCAGGCCAGGCAGCGAGTGTAGCAGGCGTTAGACATGGCAGAGTTGCACACCCGCCAGAATCATGGAAGCGCATTTACAAGAAGATCAACAAGAAGGAAAGGCAGCTGGGACTTTGCTCTGCAATCGCGGCTACAACAAGGAAGGACCTTGTTGAAAAACGTGGACACAAGCTGTCGGACAAGTTAAAGCTTCCAATCGTAGTCTCGAATGAGATTGAAACAATCATGAAAACAAAAGACCTAAAAAAGGCACTCATTGATATTGGTATTGGAGACGATCTTATCAGAGCTAGCATGACGCGAAAGGTAAGATCGGGTACGGCAAGGCGCAGAGGAAGGGAAGCCCGCGTCGGAACAAGCGCTCTTGTAGTGGTTGGAAACGAATCAAAACTCGCCCAATTATCCCGCTCTGTAGCTGGTGTTGATATCAGACACGTAAAGGATGTAAGCGTGCTGGACTTGGTACCAGGCTCAAAGCCCATCAGGTTGACAGTGTTTTCGCAGAATGCTATTGACCAGATGAAGACATTGCAATCGCCATTGAACAGGATAATGGAGTTGACGAACCAATGAGTAAGGAGAGCGCAAACCAAGCAAAGACTGCAGCTGAATCAAATGTCAAAACGCCAGAAACGGGAATGAGTTCAGAGGAAGCGACATCACTAATCATTGCGCCTTACGTGACAGAGAAAACGTTCAACCAGATAGAAAAGGAAAACAAACTCGCTTTTATCGTTTCAGAAAAAGCAGGCAAGAAGGAAATTATGGAAGCCATCAGGATCCTCTATGAAGCAGACGTTGACGAAGTGAATACAACTCGGACTATACGAGGAAAAAAGGCCTTTGCTCATTTCAAATCGCCAGAAGGCGCTCGTGAACTAGCGACTAAATTAGGACTGGTGTAGGAACTGACCGTTTTCTCGTTAGATTTAAAAGTGGTGCTCGAAGGAAGGAGTGAATGATATAGTTGGTACGTGAATTCAAGTTCAGAGGTTATACTCCCGAGCAGCTCCAGACTTTATCAATCGAAAATCTTCTCCCACTACTTAATTCAAGGCAGCGAAGATCTCTGGACAAGCGCGTCACCACCTACATGAACGATGACAAGAGAAAACTAAGAGAAAAAGTAAAGCTCGCCAGAGAAGGTAAACTCAAAGGCCAGCTTCGCACGCATGTGCGAGATATGATAATTCTTCCAGACATGGTCGGACTCACAATCCATGTGCACAATGGCAAAGAGTTTGCTCAAGTTGCTATCAAGCCTGAAATGATTGGACACTATCTCGGTGAATATGCAATTACAAACAAGCGCGTTCAACATGGAGCCCCTGGTGTTGGTTCATCGCGATCCAGCCTCTATGTGCCACTAAAGTGATTAGTATGCCACAGTTTGGTTACGCTTTCCAAAATTACGACAAGGCAAAGCACGTACGCGCTGCTATACGAGAAAAGGACATTTCACACAAACACTCAAGAGAAATCGCTCTTGCAATAAAGGGTAAGTCAATTGAAAAGGCGAGGGAATTTCTCGAGAACGTAATTGCGAGAAAAGAGGCAGTTCCTTACAGGCGTTATAACAACGAAGTCGCGCACAGGTCTAACATTAGGGATGGATTTTCTGCAGGCCGGTTTCCCGAAAAAGCGGCAGGCGAATTTTTGAAACTATTGGACAACCTTGAATCAAATGCAGAATACAAGGGCATGGATCTAGACAGCATGCGCATCGTAAGCGCGGCAGTTCACAAGGGAACAAAGTTGGAGAGATTCCAGCCCAGAGCTTTTGGAAGGACAAGTCCAAAATTCGATACTCTTGTTCATGTTGAGCTGGTCGCACGGGAGGTTCGTGGCGAGGAATGAGCGCAGTCAAGAACGTAGTGAAGAACAACTTTCGTAACATGGAACTGAACGAGTTTCTTGCCGACGCACTGAAGGACGCAGGATATGGGGGCGTCGAAGTGCAAAAGACTCCCGTTGGCGCGAGAATAACTGTTTTTGTTACAAGACCCGGTCTTGTTATTGGCCGCAAGGGGACTGGTATCAAGGATCTTATGGCAAAATTAGAGCAAAAATTCGGCCTTCAAAATCCGCAGATCTCTGTTCTAGAAGTTACAAACCCTGAACTCAACCCAGACATCATGTGCAATAGAATTGCACAGCTAATCGAAAGGGGGACTGCATTTAGGAGAGCCTCGATGTGGTCTCTAAATACCATTATGAACTCCGGCGCTCTTGGAGTTGAAGTTGTGATTTCAGGAAAGCTGCGAACGGAACGAGCACATTTTGAAAAGCATACTATAGGTGTGGTACCGAAAAGCGGGGATGTAGCAGGGCACATCGTTCGGACGGGAATTACGCGTGTATTGACAAAGATGGGCCTTATGGGAATCCAGCTGAGAATTGCTTCAAGGGCTGCAGTTCCGCAGGAATTCGAAATGAAGGACGCAGCGGCTCCAACCCCTGATTCTCCGCCAAGCGGACCTGTCACGCCCAACACGGAACAAGGAGGAAAACCTGATGGCTCGAGTTAAGGTAGATACAATTCGCGAAATGAGTGACCAAGCATTATCCGATAAGCTTGCCGAGCTCAAAGCAGACTTGGCCAAACTGCAACTTGAAAAATCAAAAGGTACGCTAAAGAAACAGACGTCAAACCTTAGATGGCTCAAGCGTGATATTGCGCGCATGAAAACGATCCAGAATGAAAAGAAGGCGGGACAAAAATGACCATCACCGCGGAAAACATTCTGTACCACGAACTTGTCGGCATCCAGGCAGTAATTGAAGATTCTTCAGATAACTCGTTACGAGGCCTATCCGGAAAAATCCTTTCGGAAACACGGAATATGATTTCAGTTGAAAAGAATAGCGGCGAGATTGTAATGATTGCAAAGAATGTGGCGACGAAAATAGGGCTCAAAATTGACTCTGGCGTTTGCTTTATAAGTGGTTCATCTTTGATAGGAAAACCTGAGGATCGTCTAGCGCGATTGCATTGATAAGTGATAATTGATGGTAAGAAATATTGGCGTTTCAGTTGTTTCTCCTCGCAAGACTTGCGAAGATGATCTTTGTCCTTTCCATGGTACTTTGTCAGTTCGCGGAAAGCTCTTGACAGGAATTGTTTCAAGTTCAAAGGCAAAAAAGATGGTGGTTGTATCTAGAGAATATCCGGGCCCCGTGCCAAAATACAAACGTTTTCAACGAAGTAGGTCCACAGTCCATGCCTATCTTCCCGAGTGCATTGACGTGAGCGAAGGTGAAGAAGTGAGGATTGCGGAGTGCCGACCACTTTCGAAAACGGTCTCTTTCGTGGTAATTGAGGTGAGTAAGAAGGATGGCAGCGGGAACTAAGTCAAGAGCAGTATCCGCCAAGGGCGTTGAAGAATTCAGGCCATACGTCACGCGAGCACTCCCTGTCACCGCTAACCTGGTGTGCGCAGATAACACTGGTGCAAAGATACTTCGCATTGCCCAGGTAACAAGATACAAGGGCAGACATTCAAGACAGCCAGCAGCCGCGGTTGGCGACTTTGTGACGGTTACGGTGAAGAAGGGGCCAGCAGAATTGAGGAAACAAGTTTTTGGTGCTGTGATTGTCAGACAGAAATATCCTATCCGGAGGCTCAATGGCGTGAGGGTTGCGTTTGAAGATAATGCGGCAGTCCTCGTTACTCCTGAGGGCGAAATCAAAGGCACTGACATCAAGGGACCAGTGGCATCCGAGGCTGCAGAAAAATGGCCGAGAATTGCCAATCTGGCAGGGATGATAGTATAGATGACAGTTATTAATCCGAAATTAATTCACGTTCCGAAACACCGGCGCGATGCTATGGTTTCTGCCTCGCTGGCAGATAACCTCAGAGAGGTCTATAAGAAGAGGACGCTTCGGGTCGTCAAGGGAGATTCTGTGAAGGTATTGCGCGGCGAGTACAAAGGAGTTGAAGGAAAGGTGGAGAATGTCGACACTGAACACGGAACGTTGAATATTGAAGGAGTGCAACGGGAAAAGATCAAGGGAGGCCAGGTAAAAGTACCCATCCATGCATCGAAGGTCATGATAACCAATCTTAATTTGTCTGACAAGTACAGATCGAACAAAGTACAAGGCGACAATCCGAGGGAACCTCCAGCAAAAGTAACAGAGGAGAAAGTGGAATCGCAAAATTCTAAAGAAGACAAGGAGGAGAAAGAATAATGGGCAAGAAAGGTGGAGATACAAGAATAAAGCGCCAGCTCGCGCCAAGATTCTGGGACATTAAGCGAAAGCAAAGTCAGTTTGTAGTTCGCGTGAAACCTGGACCTCATCCAAAGCACAAAGCATATCCACTTGGAATGATCTTGCGTGACGTTCTCAAGGTAACTAGCACGATGCACGAGGCTCAGCGGGTATTGACAGCTGGGCAGATTAAGGTGGATGGAGTTGTCAGGCGAGATCCTAATCTTGCAATTGGACTGATGGATGTAATTGAACTTTCCTCAGGTCAGATTTACCGTATGGTTCCCAAGGACTCTATGCTCTTAGATACAATCCCAATTGAATCATCTGAAGCTGGCGTGAAATTGGTTCGCGTTACAAGCAAGACTACGATCAAAAACAAGAAACTGCAGTACGGTTTTCACGATGGCAGGACGCTAATTACTGAACAGAAATTCAAAGTGGGAGACACCTGCGTTATCGATCTGCCTAAAGTTCAGCTCAAGACCCACCTTCCTTTTGAAAAAGGAGCTTCCGTGCTAATCATCAGCGGTGAGAACGCAGGACACATTGGCAAGATTGACGACATCAAGGACGGAGTATTTTCGCTTCCAAAGAGGGCGCTGGTTTCCTATGAAGACAGATCCGTGGAGCTGCCGGTTGAAATGGTAATGGTAGTCGGAACAGACAAGCCAGTAATGAAGGTGAATTGATGAATGAGTGAGCAAATTTCCCAAAACTCGATGAAGAGAATAGTAGTTGACAAGGTTGTGATCAACATAGGCGTAGGCAAGTCGGGAGAGCCAATAGAAAAGGCCAAAAAGGCGCTTCTTGAGCTCACTGGACAACAGCCTGCGGTGCGAGGAGCAAAGAAAACCGTCAGGGACTTTGGAATACACAAAGGGGAGCCTATTGGTGCAATAGTGACTATGCGCAGGGAACCTGCAATTGAGTTCCTTAAGCGCATCGTAGCAGCCAAAAAGAACGCTCTGAAGGCTTCATCGTTTGATGACTTTGGCAATATCTCTGTCGGAATACATGAGCACATTGACATTCCGGGCACAAAGTACAATCCGGATATTGGAATTTTTGGTATGGACGTTAATGTCACTTTGAGCAGACCAGGCTACAGAATCGCGAGGAGAAGCAGGAAGAGCGCCAAGATCGGAAAGGAACACAGAATCAACAAAGGCGAGGCGATTGAATTCTTTAGACAGCGTTACGGAGCTAAGGTGGAATAATGCCAAAGCCAAGAGAGTACGTCGCGACAGGAAGAAAGAAACTGACACATGGCCGAGGCACGCGCTGGTGCAGAAGGTGCGGTTCATATAACGGCTTGATTAGGAAATATAACTTGATGCTGTGCAGGCAGTGCTTCAGAGAAGTGGCCATTAACTTGGGGTTCGCCAAGTACGAGTAAAGTGAGAGCAAGTGCCGGCGCTTAATGTCCTGTCAAACTTATTCACAACGATATACAACAACGAATCTAGAAGGAAGAGGGAATGCATCGTTCTTCCCTCTTCGAAATTTGCAAGCGAAGTCTTGCGTGTATTGCAGAAACACAGGTATATTGGAGAGTTTGAACAAATAGATGACAGCAGGGCAGGAAAGTTCAGAATTCAACTGCTGGCACGAATCAACAAATGTGGAATTATCACACCACGGTTTTCCGTAAAGAAGGACAAGTATTTTGACTGGGAAAGACAGTTCTTACCTGCATATAGCATGGGCATACTACTCGTTTCCACAAGCCGAGGCATAATGTCTCACCACGATGCCCAGGAACAAAGCCTTGGAGGGGTCTTAGTTGGCTACGTCTACTGATCAAGAAATAATTGCCGAAATTGAAGCCCCGGCAAGCGTCAAAGTAACAAAGGATGGTAATGTTATTGCCGTCAAGGGAAAACTAGGAACAGTAATGAAGGACTTTTCAAGACTGCCTGCGACGGTTAAAGTTGAGGGAAACAAGATAACAGTCAAGCCTTACGGGAAACGCAAGCAGGACCTTGCTGTCACCAACACTGCTCGCAGCATATTACAGAGCATGATAAAGGGCGTAGAAAAGGGCTACACCTACAAGCTAAAGATAATTTTTGCTCACTTTCCAATTTCTGTGAAAGTGAAGGGCAAGGAAGTACAGGTCGAAAACTTTTTCGGCGAAAGATCTCCCCGAATTTCCCGAATAGTTGGAGACGCTACAAAAGTTACCCTCGCCGGCGAGGATCTTGTGGTGCAGGGCCCGAGTCTTGAAGACGTATCCCAGACAGCCGCAAATATCGAACTTTCAACGAGAATAAAGGACAAGGATCAGAGAGTGTTTCTTGACGGACTATACGTTTACGCGCGTGAAGAAGGCGCTTCGGCGCCAAAGTAAGCCCAAAGATTTATTTTGTGCTTGAATTTGCTCTATAACTGCGCCGCTGTAGCTCAGCATGGTAGAGCAAATTCGTAGCGCAAATCTGTGCTTTGAAGCTCAACTGGCTGTTAACCAGTGGGTCATCAGTTCGAGTCTGATCAGCGGCGCTACAACTATTCCGAGTCTCAGTGCGATAGCTTTGCGGAAGAACCCCGCTGCAGTTTTATACTGAATTCATCTACCACGTGACAATCTGCCTTGGCCAAGAACAATGACCTTCCCGCTGATGACACAGGCAGCAAATCATCCATTGAAGACCAACTCAAGGGTAAGACCCTTCAAGTATACATGTATATGATCAAAAAGAAGGAGCCCGTAGGAGTCAGGGAAGTCCAGAGAGACCTTAACTTTTCAAGTCCAAGTGTCGCTAATTATCACATTGAAAAGCTAGTCGAGCTTGCTCTCGTATCACAGGACGAATATGGCAGATATTACGTAGTGCAAAAAGTACAAGTCGGTGTGCTCCAGGCGTTTGTCAACATTGGAGGTCTAACCGTTCCGCGGCTTTCATTCTTTGCGGCCTTTTTCACGACGATGTTGATTGTGTACCTTGTTCTTAACTTGAGTGAATTGAACGTCTACGCAATTGGGTTCGCATGTGCAGGGACGGCCGCATTCTGGTTTGAAACAGCAAGGGTCTGGATGAAGCGACCAGTAGCCTGATGTTTCAAAACTCGATTTTTGAAATGCACTATACTACGATAATGTCAAGGGCCACCGCGTCTGCGAGTAAGTCAAGATGTCTGTTGGCTACAACATAACCATTCTTGATTTCGCTAGATGAGATCCACCGGTTAGTTGAGCTGAACAGCCTTTCCTTCTTCATCCTGGCTTCAATAGCCTCTACATCCAGTTCTCTTTCCTCGACTTCTTCTGTGTCAGTATGCTTGATGGTGAGCAGAACTTTCTTGATCAAAAGACGTCTGCCAAATCGCTGCGAAAAATCACGCGCATTTTCATCGATTTCAATCAGCTTAATCTTGATCTGGAGCCGGTTAAGCGCGTCTCTACTGGTCAGGAGTCTTTCATCAACGAAGCGGTCATAACTCATCAGTTCCTAATTCGCCTTAGAACTATATTAATGTCAAGCTCAGGCGGCCTCAAAATCATAGAAGGGGGAGCCGTCCTCACGTAGACCACACCCAGACATTTTCATTTTCATCCCTGCAGAGGGCTTTTCAGTCCTCAAACCGCCTACTATCTTGATGCCATCGATATCAATGAGGCCAAATACCCCTTCTCTGTTCCTGACATTAGAGGTCGCAAACTCGATCAAAGTGCCAATTGGATCTATTCTTTCCAACTTCGTATGTGAATAACAGTTCGGACATGATCTTGACGGTGGCCAAGCTCTTGCACCACATGAACCACATATAGGAATCTTGAATTCCCCTGCCGCGATTGACTCTAGGAATTCTCGAATGTCCTTCATCTCCCCATAATGATGACGGTTGTGGAGGAACCAGCCGCTGCAAGGTTGTGCACTAGACCGTGTTTGCAACCACTCACCTGGCTGCCGCCCGCCTTTTCAGAAAGCTGCGAGGCAATTTCAGCAACCTGTGCCACTCCTGTCGCCCCGACAGGATGACCACAACCTAGAATTCCACCCCGCGGATTTACTTTAATGCCGCCGTTCCTACGAATTTTACCTCCCTTTTCTTGAAAGCCCAAGTCCTCCATCGCAATTATCTCAAGTATGGTGAAAGCGTCATGGACCTCTGCTACATCTATGGACTCTGGTCCCAAATGCGACATTTCGTATGCGTCCCGTGCTGCAGACTTGGCAGATTCTATAGTGGTAAGGTCATTAGTGGCATTGGCAAAACTTGCAGAAGTTGTTTTCTGACCTATTCCCTTAATCCAGACAGGATTATCAGTCATCCTCCTAGCTATTCGGTCCGAAGCCAAAAGCACCGCCGATGCACCGTCGCACGGGACAGAGCAGTCCATGAGTTTCACCGGATCGGCGACTTTTCTTGAATTCATCACCTGTTCAATCGATACGGCAGTTCTAAACAGTGCGTTAGGATTCTTTGTAGCATTCTTGCGGTTCTTAACTGCTATCATGGCCATCTGCTCTTCCGTGGTACCGTATTTTCTCATGTGAGCCTTGGCAAAAATGGCTGCCCAATGTACCGGGAACATGAACGACCCTCGCGTGATATCCCACATTAACTTGTTGCCAGTGCTATCCGCCTTTTCTGCTCCAACGACTAACGCAAGCTCGCACATTTCAGATGCAATAAGAGAATATGCGTTCGCAACTGCATTTGTACCGGAATTGCAAAGATTGTCAACGCGCTGCGAAACTTTAGGCCTGAGCCCCAACATCTCTGAAATTATCGTTGAACTATACTGTTCTGTTGTGCAGCTTGATAGCAGGACTGCGTCGAGATCCTGCTTATCAAAATCAGTTGTATGCAATATTTTAGCACAAGGTTCGCAGCCCAGCTCAAATACGTTTTGCTTGGAATCTTTGACGAATTGAGTGGTTGCCCAGGAAACGATAGCTACTTTACGCAATCCTAGAAGGTTGACAGCAACTCCCTAAATGAACTTTCTGTACTGCCTACAGGGTTAAACTGGATTATCGGAAGCGTGACACCTGCGGCCATAAATTCGGACAGGGCTTCCCTGCACTCTTTTCTTGTTCCGCACATGACAAGCGAGCGGAGCATCTTGGCAGAGACTTGTTTTGTTGCAGAGTCAATACCTCCACTGGTATACGCCTCAGAAATCTCAGCCGTCTCGCTCTTGAATCCGTTCGTGGCAAGAAACTCTCGGTAGTACTTTCCTGCCGCTACATAGAATGCTAGTGTTTGGGCAGCTCGCTGCTGCGCCTTTTCCGGGTGATTATCAGATACCGCGCAGATAATTGAAACAGCAATTTCAAACTTCCTGCCACATCCAGTATTTTGCAGTTTTCGAACGGTTGCTTTTAGCTCGTCCAGCGGTCTAAGATAAAGGATGGTGCCGTCAGCGACTTCTGCCGCAAGTGAGATCATTCCATTGTTTACAGCGCCGACAAGAATTGGTATTTTTTGCCTAGGAGGAGGATGCAAGAGCTTGAAGTCTTTTACTTGAAAAAATTTGCCTGCAAAGTTGACCTTCTCGCCAGAGATCATGAGTTTGATACATTTGACGAATTCCCTCATTCTGAGCAGAGGCTTCTCAAATTTGACGCCATGCCAGTTTTCCACGATGGCGCCTGTACTCGCTCCCAGCCCAATTAGAGTCCTAGATGACGAAAGCATGTCAAGAGTGGTTGCAGCCATTGCAACAGTTGCTGGGGTCCTTGAAAAAATGCTGACAATTGATGTGCCTAGTCTGACTTTCGTTGTGATTTGTGATAGAGCCCCCAGCGTTGCAAACGATTCCCTCCCCCATGATTCCGGAACCCAAATTGAATCCGCGATTGGTGAAGCATCTGCTAACCGCGCACACCTAACCAACTCATCTGAAGAGAGCAGAGGTCCGAGGCTGATTCCGACCTTGTCAAGCGTCATGATAGAATTGAGCTCTGGATATCCTTAGCTGCTTCCTCTATGTCTTTGTGCGAGTCGATGGAGCGCCAAAAGACATCTTCATATTTTGTTGCATTAAGTTTGCCCTCTTTTGCCAGAGCAGGCAGAGCGGTCAACTCTATGTTCCCATTCTCAGGAAGGTATCCAAAGACCTCTTGTGTAAAATGGTATACTCCAGCGTTGATCCACTTGCCAGGTATTTTTGGCTTTTCCGCAAAGCCCAAAACTCTTGAATCGGCTGCGAGCTCGACCACACCGTACGGACTGCGGAGCGGCACCAGTGCAAGAGACTGGCGAACTCCGTTGCTGATCTTTAGCTTGTTGGGATCTAACTCTGTAAGGATGTCGCCGTTTATCATGAAAAAGGAATCCTGCTTTGCGAGAAGGCTTTCTGCGTTCTTTAGAGCACCTCCTGTCCCGAGAGGCTCTTCCTCGACTGCATATCCCACCTTGACTCCAAGTCTGTTCCCGCTTCCAATATGCTCTATGATCTGTTCTTTCATGTATCCAACACAAACTATAACCTCAGTGATGCCAAATTTCTTGAGCCATTTTACTTGCCATTCAATGATCGGTACGTTAAGAACTTCTATCATTGGTTTGGGTCTCTGGTCGGTAAGCGGCTTGAGCCTTTTACCAAATCCACCAGCGAGAATCACTGCCTTCATAGCACTTCACATGAAATGTTGTGTTTGTATAAAACGTTATGCTGAAGCATTATCCCTACCAGCAATTCATGCTGGCTTTAGCCCTTCTTAATTTGTCAGGAGCCAGTGAACTTGCTGATAGCATTCTTTACATAACTCGATGTTGTCAGTATGTTCGCAGGAGTAAGTCCGGGGAGTTTCTACTCCACATCTGCCGCAAGTATCGGTCAATTCTGAGGTGACTCTTTGCGCGTAGCTGGCAGCCTTTTTCGGTCTCCAACTGCTTTCCATAAGCCTAGTCCGACCAAAAGCACTCCCATGGCCATGGTCGATCCCACGGTCCTCAACGCCCCAGATGAGTCTTCGGAAGCCAATGCTCCTTGTGCAATCAGGGCAAGCATCCCCGCAATAATTAGGCCCCCATTGACAAAAAGCAACACAGAGATTATGGGAGAATAGTCCTTCCGTCCAATTACAAATGCGATAATCGACAATATCACTGCGACGCCACCAAACGCGCCTCCTCTTGTCGCTTCGTCGAATGGAAGGAAACCCCTCCTCTCGGCAAGTGGATTTCCAGAAACACTGGAAGAAGCCACCATAACGTCAGCCCCATAGATGATCAAAAGTGCAAGAGATAGTGCAAGAAACACAATAGCAATCCTCTTAGCCATATGTGAATCACATGAGCAATCAGATTTAATAAACCTAACCAGGATGAAGCCGCGACATGAGCTTGGACGTTCCCTCGATCCTGTACTCTGTGATCAACGAAATTGGAAAAGATCGCATAAGAACTGACGTTTTTTCCGATATTACGCTATCACAAGTACACTGCGAGCAGATACTAAAGAGATGCAAGGCTAAACTTGGCAAAAGAGCAAGCCCTGAGGTAATGGCGACCATCTGCGAAGGGCTACTGCATTTCATGCTTACGATATCAATGTTGCCTTCACAGCGAAAATCAGAAGTTCGAGGAATAGAGCTTGATGTTGTTATCCCGTCAGCCAGAGGGCTTTTGAATGATCCCGAAAAGTCAATCATCATTCAAGTCATCAAGACTGATGTCGAAGCGGCAAAGATTGAAAACGCAAAAAAACTGCAACCGAATATCGAAAACATTTGGGTTATTTCATCGTGCCAACTTTTGACGAGTTGCAGTAAATATGACTTTGACACTGATAACTCGTTTGCCCGAATAATTATTGACATTCACAGCTTTGTGACTAGCAAAGGAATCACGGGACTGAAGTTATTTCATGGAGAATAGCAAATCAAGGTCAATTGCTGTCTCAATGGCCCTTCCCACTAATGAATAGCCTGGTACTTTCAAGTGAGGAATTACGCCGAGAACCGGGATGTTTGTAAGTTTACTCAAGGCATCAGGACTGTTCTTCTCTATCAGAGTCGGCTTCTTGGGCATCGAATTCACTACTATGCCAACTATCCTCAACCCACAATTCTTGCAGGCGTTGACCGTGAGCACAGTATGATTCAATGTTCCTAGGCCCGGCTTGGCGATAATTATGACGGGCAAGTCCGCCGCTTTTACAAATTCTGCCAGAGAATTGCTCACTGTCAGTGGCACCATTATCCCTCCGATTCCCTCAACGATGAGGAACTCGTGCTTGAAAGCAAGTCTTCGAAGCGATTCCAGGACTTCTTTCATAGCTGCTGGGGGATTTCCGGTGAGTGAGGAAGCCATCATTGGTGAACCTGCAATGCGATAAAAGGAGGGATTAAGTTCCATGTCACTTTCCTTGACGCCGGACGCCTTTGCGAGAAGAGCTACATCAGCCGACCTGTAGCGTTTAGAGAAAACCTTGCTAGCCGTGGCAAAAGGCTTCATGACGCCGACGTCGATGTTCCTCCTTTTCAGGGCCCACGCGAGACCTGCAGAAAAAACCGTCTTTCCAACTCCTGTGTCAGTGCCGGTGACAAAGACTCCACGCATGGAAATATTATTAGTGGTATCGATCTCACCAGCATTTAACTGAATTGAGTCTGAAGGATATCGACGATAGCTTTGTTTGGCATCCGTACACCCAGATGCACGACTGGATCGGTGTTGACAAGCCCGTTATCGTTCGGGGCGAAGGATTTCACCTCGTTGACAGCCATGGAACAAAGTATGTTGATGGGATCTCAAGCATGTGGTGTAATGTCTGGGGGCATGATCAGAACCCAGTCACAAAAGCAATGCAGAAACAGCTGGGCATCCTTCAGCACTCGACTCTCTTTGGCCTTGCCAATGAGACATCGGCACTACTTGCACAGAGGCTTGTCAAAATTGCCAAGGGTCTAGACAAGGTATTCTATACCGACAATGGCTCAACTGCCATAGAAGCTGCAATGAAGATGGCTGTGCAGTACTGGCGCAACAAAGGCAGGCCAAGCAAGGTCGAGTTCCTTTCTTTGAGGAAGGGGTATCACGGTGATACAATCGGTGCAATGTCCCTAGGTTATATCGACAAGTTCTTTGGTGCCTATAAGCCTCTCTTATCCCTGAAAGTTCATCGATTGCCCAGCCCGGTCTTGTATCAGAGTGGCTACAAGACGATCGAGGAGGTGGCGGAAGCATGTCTTTCGAAAATAGAATACTCGATGAAAAAAGTTGGTGAACGATGTGCGGCGTTGGTTATGGAAAGCGGTGCCCAGATTGCAGGCGGGGTCATTGTTTATCCGCCTGGATTTCAAAAGGAGGTATCGAAACTATGCCGCAAGTACGATGTGCTGCTGGTTTTGGACGAGATAGCGACAGGCTTTGGTCGCTTGGGAAACTTGATAGAGTTTCAGGCGCAGAGATCCCAGCCTGATATAGCATGCTTTGGAAAAGCCCTGACTGGAGGGTATTTCCCGCTTGCAGCAGTCCTCGCAACTGACTCGATATTTGAAGCATTCATGGGTGATTATTCGGAAAACAAGCAGCTGTACCACGGCCATACATTCACTGGTCATCCTGTAGGATGCGCTGCCGCTCTTGCAAATCTAGACCTCTACGAAAAACGTGGCTTGATCCTTAAGATAAGGGAAAATGGCAAATACATCGCCTCAAGATTGAGGGAGTTGGCCTCTTCACCGCTTGTGGCTGACATTCGCCATAAAGGCATGCTCGCCGGCATAGAGCTCGCTCAATATCGAAAACCACTGATGACCGTAGGGAATGAGCGATTAAACTACTTTATAATGAGGGAATCGCTCAAGAGAGGCGTGTATCTGAGACCACTTGGCAACATAATGATTGTGATCCCACCGTTAGCCATTGACCGTAAGAATCTTGAGAAAGTCATGACCGTTCATGCAGAGATGCTTATATTAGTTGAGCTGTCAGTGTCTCATTAGTCGCAGTTCCTTGTAAAGCGTTGCCTTTGACACGCCAAGATCTCTGGCTATTCTTGACTTTGATCGGTTCTCGGCAAGGAGCGTAACGAGCTGGTTCTTGTTGATCATTTTTTGTGGCCGGCCTATTCCCTTCCCGGCGGCTCGCGCTCTGTCCATTCCGTCCTTTGTCCTCTGAACCAGCATTTCGCGTTCGCGCTCTGCAACCCAGGTAAGGATTCCTATCATGAGCTTTCTAATTCCTGGCTCAGTCGATTGCAGAAATGATTCGCGGGGCGAGCAAGAAATCAAAGGTGTGTACTGCTCGATAATTTTTATTGCGTCTAGCGTATCCCAAAATGTCCTGCCCACGCGTGATAGTTCGTAGACCAAGACTGCGTCGACACGCGCCGTCTTGACCAGGTCCAGCATTTCGCAAAAACCTTTCCGTTGAATTGCCGGAATCTTCCCACTTACCGCATTATCCTCAAAAAAGTCAAGAATTTGGTAGTCCTGATTTTGAGCCCATTTTTCAAGGGCTAGCCTCTGGTTCTGAACAGTCTGCTCTTCGGTGCTAACGCGCAAGTAAGCGAAGGCGTACTTCATCGCCTATCGTCTTGTTCCCCCCTTAATTGCAGGCTAGTCAACAAAAGTGTTCAAAAAGGGTAGACGCATTAAATGAACACCGCCACTAGCTAGGCCGCGAAATTAAAGGTAAAAAAATGGTGGCACTTTTTGACCAATCCAGAAATGGGTCCTTTTCTATACACACCTCTGCGCTGGTTGTCGTTTGTCAGAATCAACGAATTTCGCACAAATAGGGGAATTGCCTGACACCAATAACGCGTAACCACTGCTGGTCTGTACAATGCATGATGTCGCTTGCAACTATGGCCGGATTGGCTTTATCGACCTTCCAATGGGGCTTTTTCTGCATAATTTCCAAGACATATAATGGCGTATCTTCGTAGCTAACATTCATACAGAAATTTAGGCTATCAAGCGGGATGCATCGCCTGCTTTTGACGAAAATTTGCTGATGTTTCTAAACTCGAGTTTAGAAATAACGCCTTTTTCCGAAGAGTTGTAAACCAAAATTTTAATTAAGAGTGTACAGCACCGGTTGCTCGAATGTCTGAGTCGGCGTTCATCAAGGTTTGCATGGAAAAAGTGCTCAATGGTGGGGAAATTACTTTTGACGAAGCCGAGCGATTGCTGGAGACTTCAGATGTTGTTGTGCTCGGCGAATGCGCGAATAACATCACCCGGCATTTCAATGGTGATACGGTAGATGTCGAAGCACTGATCAATGCAAAATCCGGCAGATGTCCGGAGGACTGTTCCTTCTGCGCGCAGTCATCTTTCTATGATACTGGAATTAACAAGTATCCGCTCTTGCCATCCGATACGATTGTCGAAAATGCACGCCAGGCAAAAGAGGCGGGTGCCAGCAGTTTCTGTCTAGTCTGCGCATACAGGGATCCACCTGAAAAGGATTTTGAGCAGATATGCCAGACTATTTCAGAGGTTCATAGAAAAGTCGGTATCGAAGTTAATGTGTCCCTAGGCTTTATGACCCCTGAACGGGCCGCTCGGCTGAAACAATTAGGGGTAAAGCGATATAACCACAATTTGGAGGCTTCCGAGAGTTACTTTTCAAGAATTTGCAATACGCACTCATTTGCCGACAGGGTCAACACAGCGAGAATCGTAAAGCAGGCGGGCCTTGAGCTCTGTTCTGGCGGTATCATAGGAATGGGTGAATCTGCGCGACAGAGGCTTGAGCTGGCATTTTCGCTTGCGGAGCTCCGTCCAGACGAAGTGCCAATGAATATACTTATCGCAAGGGAAGGGACTCCTCTCCAAGGATTCGAACCTCTTGGTTCACTTGAAGCGATCAAGACTATCGCGGTCTGGCGATTCATCCTTCCCAAGACTATTCTAAAGATAGCAGGAGGAAGGGAAGTTCACCTCGGAGATAAGGGGAGGCTTGTTTTGAAGGCTGGCGCAAATGGAATAATCACCGGGGGCTATCTCACCACCGGGGGCAATGAGCCAAACATGGATATCACGATGATAGAAGAGATTGGTCTTAAGGCAAACTAATTCGGAGTTTATCACAACTCGCCTCCGGGATCTTGAAGAAAGTCATCTTTATAGAAGAATGAAGGCAGTGCTTGTGCAAGGTCCCACAGCAATTGTTGATGGCAAGAAGGTGATCCATCTATGCACTAACGACTATCTTGGATTGGCGCAAAACCAGCGAGTGATCAGAAAGGCTGCGCAGGCTCTCGAAGAGATTTCTCAATGCAGTTCCCGACTCATAGCCGGAAATAGTCCTCGGATAACCGAGCTCGAGGCATCTCTGGCGGTCCATCGAGGAACCGAGGCGGCATTGGTATTCCCCACGGGATACATGGCCAACCTTGGCGCCATAACTGCCCTAGCTGGCAAGAATTCAACTATCCTAAGCGATGAACTCAATCACGCGAGCATAATTGACGCATGCAAGCTCAGCGGAGCAACAGTCAAGATTTTCAGGCATAACGATACTCCGAACCTGGAGGGGCTCATGCGGAGGGCCTCTGGAAGGAAGATTGTCGTAACTGAAGGTATTTTCAGCATGGATGGCGATATCGCCTATTTGTCACAAATTTGCGAGATAGCGCGAGAATACGATGCGCTGACAGTTGTTGACGATGCCCATGGAGATTTCATTTTTGGACGAGGTTTTTCAGGAGTGCCCTCAATGCTCAAAGCAGATGTTGATGTCCACGTC
>DASYRH010000037.1:0-3256 GCA_036004585.1 Nitrososphaera sp.
GCAATGCGTTCTTTGAGAAGGATACTGCCAGAAATTAATATGGAGCAATCAAAGATCCCCGCTGAAACCCTGAACAAGATCAAGATAACGAATAACGATTTCCAAGAAGCCTTGCGCGACATACAACCATCGGCTCTGCGCGAGGTCCTTGTCCAGCGCCCAAATGTTCAATGGGAAGACATTGGAGGCCTTCAAGGGGTGAAAGAGGAGCTTGCCGAGGCTATCGAATGGCCACTCAAATATGCTGGCCTATTCTTGGAGGCAGATGTCAAGTCACCAAAAGGCATACTGCTCTACGGGCCACCTGGAACCGGCAAGACCATGATAGCGAAAGCCGTTGCAACTACATCAGAGGCCAACTTTATCAGCGTTAAGGGGCCTGAATTGCTGAGCAAATGGGTTGGCGAATCTGAAAAGGGCGTACGAGAAATATTCAGAAAAGCAAGGCAGGCATCGCCATGTATCGTATTCTTTGATGAATTAGATGCAGTAGCCCCAAGGAGGGGCGGATCAGAAGGAGACTCCCACGTTACTGAACGAGTAATAAGCCAGATGCTGACAGAGATGGATGGCCTCGAAGACCTAAAGGGAGTGATAGTGATAGGGGCCACGAACAGACCGGACATAATTGACGAGGCACTTTTGCGCCCCGGAAGGTTTGATAGAATTCTTGAAGTGCCTGAGCCCGACAAAGAGGCTAGAATGCAGATATTTCAGATACATACTAGAAATAAGCCAATCGATGGATCTGTGAGCCTCGACAAACTGGTTGCAATTACTGACGGCTACACCGGGGCAGATGTTGCAGCACTCGTAAATGCGGCAGCAATGTCTGCAATAAAAGAATACATCAACAGTAGCAAGAAGGGGAATAAGAAAGAGAAACTAAAGATATCGATGACTCATTTTGAAGGGGCAATGAAAAAGGTAAAAAGAACCAGAGCTGTTGCTTTCCCCGATTCGCACCTAGCCTAATGTACTGCTCATTTGCACAATGTTGATCGCTCTAATCACCCAAAAACTTGGGACTATTTGATCTCTTTGAAGGATGGAGTCGCCCCAACGAATTTGGCAATCTTGTGCCGAAGTAGGACTTCATGTTCTTTCCCGCAGTCATTGCATCTGAGCCTGAGCTTGCCCGAAATGCTCCCTGATCCAAGCCCTATAGAACGGTACCAGTAATGAACTAATTCTCTTTCTTCCGAATCTAGCGTCTTCAGTCAAGAAATAAGCGCACCAGTGGCACTTCATGCTATCTCCGTTGCGGTGGTTCCTGTGCCGATAGCGGTTCTAAACTTGGCGTGGAAGGGAGGCAGCTGATCATTGGCTATTATAGATACTTTAATATAGGTAAAATATATATAACTAGGTGATGTGCTACGGGCGATGAACAAAAAAACATCAACAAGCATCCTTGTGATTGCTGTCATCGCTGCAGTGCTGTCAACAGCATTTGGTCTTTCGAGCGTGACAACATCATACGCGACTCAGCAATCCAAGGCATCTTCTGAAATAACGAACAATAACGAAGAACAACACGATTCAAATTCGCATCCGCCTTCATTCGCAGCAAACGACAAACTCGACCAAGCCAAGGTTACTGAACTGAGGATCGCGCTTCGCGACCTATGGGTGGATCATGTAATATGGACGAGGCAGTACATCGTGGCCGCTGCAGCAGATGCTCCGGATACAGACTTCGCTGCGCAGCGCCTGCTGAAGAACCAAGAAGACATCGGCAATGCAATAAAGCCGTTCTATGGTGACGAGGCTGGAGATGAGCTAACCTCTCTTTTGAAGGATCACATCCTGATCGCGGTAGACTTGCTAAATGCGGCCAAAGCTGGAGACAGTGCTGGATTAGAGGAAGCTGAGGAAAAGTGGTATGACAATGCGGACGATATCGCTACCTTCCTGAGCGACGCAAATCCAAACTGGCCCAAAGAGCACATGATAAGCATGCTGGATGAACATCTGTCACTTACAAAAGGAGAAGCCGTTGCTAGACTTACAGGTGACTATTCTACTGACGTGGTCACTTTTGACGAAATACACAGGCAGGCTATGATCATGGCCGATGGGTTGGCAGACGGGATTGTTAAACAATTCCCTGAGCAGTTTGAAGTGAACAGAACTGTCGAAGGAAAAAACTAGAGGGATTCTAATGGATATTCCCTACCACCATTCTTTTTGTTCTCTCAAAATCATTTTCGATGGCAATTTCTTATATTCAGTGGAGATGGATAATACCCATGACTAGACACAGTACGCAGCTTAGAAAAGGTAGTTTAGAGGAGGGCAAACCTGTTAGAGCTGATGTTGACGGTAAGTCAGTCGTTATAGCTTTAGTATCTGGGAAGGTTTACGCGATGGACTCGGTTTGCTCGCATGAAGGGGGCCCGCTAGAAGATGGCACGATCGAAGGCTATTGTCTGGTTTGTCCATGGCATCAAGGAATATTTGATATTCGGACGGCTAAGGCATCTCCTCAAACGGATTGGGTTACTGACCTGCATTCCTACTCCACCGTAGTGGACGACAAGACCGGGCAGATCTTGATAGATACGGATCCTGATGTGCGTCCTTCGCATGATACTAAAGAAGACGGATCCCTGCAAGGAGCTGCAAGAGTAGACGAAACCATTTCAACAGGTCCCCTGAAGATGCAGGTAAAATTGTTGGACAAAGAATCACATAAAGGCACTGACATTGTGTCCTTCAGATTCTCTCGTAGTGACGGCCAAGATCGCCTAAACTACAGGGCCGGACAGTATTCAATTGTGGATCTAGGCACAAGTGAAGATCCAAAGGGACCAACACGGTCTTTTACACTTGCATCTTCACCGACAGAACAAGACAGTATTCTAATCACGACAAGAATAAGGGACACTCCTTTCAAGCAAAGGCTATCAAGATTAGATGCTGGTACTGTTGTAAAAATTACAGCGCCTGCCGGGAATTTCACCCTCTCCGAAGACTACTCAAAGCCTGTGGTATTCTTATCGGGCGGCATAGGCGTCACACCATTTAGGAGCATGATAAAGTATGCTACGGACAAGCAACTACCTGTCAAGATAACGATGTTTGATTCGAATAGAAATCAGACAAATATCCTATACAAGAATGAATTTGACAGCTGGGCGAAACGCAACAGGAATTTGAAGGTAATATATACAATTACGGCGGAAGAAGCCGAAAGTCTTTCTTCTTCAGCTACTCTAGAATGGAAAGGCGAAAAGGGGTGGATAGACAAAGC
>DASYRH010000038.1:0-26883 GCA_036004585.1 Nitrososphaera sp.
GGGCTTGGAGCAATGAAGACTCGCAGCATCACGTGCCTTCAGACTGTTTACAACGTGTTGGAGCAGGACCCGGGCAGGGACTTTCTTGGGCTGGCAGAAAAGCAGAATGTTGGAATCATGGTGAGGGTCCCTGACGCATCAGGATTGCTCACTGGCAAGGTGACTGCCGACACTGCATTTGACAAAAACGACCATCGGAGTTTCAGAAAGCGCGAGTTCATACTTGAGGCAATGGAAAAGATTGAAAACATGAAGCCGATGGCCGAGGCCAAGGGATGGACCATCACGCAGCTCGCAATCAAGTTCATTCTTTCGCAAAAACAAGTTTCAGTGGTGCTTCCGACGATGTTAAGCGTTGAGGAAATCGAAATATTTTCGTCGCTATCCGATGGCAAATATCTCGACGAATCAGAATCGGCAAAGCTAGAGGAAATGTACGAGAATAACTTTTACGTCCAGCCGGTTGCTCCCGCGTAATGAGTGCCACAGATGAGCTGCTGCAGGATCATGTTGTCATCAGGCGGCTCCAGGCTGTCATAGAAAAATGCTATACGCTGCTCTACGACGGCAGGGATATTCCGTTTGGAGACCTTGTAAAAATCGCTGACATTATTGAACAGTTTGTAGACCAACTTCACCACGGCAAAGAAGAAAATGGTTACTTTCCCAAGACGGAAAACCTCGAACACTATTCTGATGAAGTCCACAAGTTTGTGATAGAGCATGAGTTTGGCAGGAGGATTGCCAGGAGGATCAATCTCCACCTCGAAGAGTTCATGCGCGGGGTGGACGCGAGGGAGCCCCTTGCACGCTACTTAAGGACATACTCTGTCTTTATCCTTGATCACACGTCCAAGGAAGACAGGTTCTTCAACAATGTGAAGGAGGCAAAATCGCTAACTAACGGCGAGGAAAAATCGCTAAGGGATCAATTCGAGCGGATACGTCACGAGTGCACAACCAAGAGCGGAAACATTGTAGACGCGCTTGCAGAGCTTGAAAAGGCCGATTGGTTTGCCTAGACGAAGTACTTTACTCGCTCTTTCTTGAATTCCCGGGAGCTGAACAGGATCTGATAGTCTTTGATTCCAATTACCTGCGACATTTCTTCTGCCATCTTGTCTGCAGCTGCGAGTGAGCGAGCGTGCACCATGCTGAAAAGGTTAAACCGCCAGTCCGGATAGACCGGCCTTCGGTAGCAATGACTCACCTGTGGAAACGCTGCTAGTTTGGAGCCTACCTCGTCTATTGCGTCTTCAGGAACGTGCCAGACGACCATGCCGTTTGCAGTAAAGCCGACATCGCGGTGACGTAAAATAGCTGCGAATCGCCGCATTATTCCGAGCTTTTCGAATTCCCTTGCCTTTGCGAATAGCTCGTATGTTGATATGCCAAGATTATCTGCAAGTTCCTTGAACGGTTCAGGTATGGTTTTTAGATCCTTTTGAAGCTCTCTGATGAAATCCTTGTCACGGTCTGTGAGGTCGAGTCTCTCCGGGTCAAGTGGCTTTACTTCGTCAGTCGGGGTGGGCTTGTCAGCATCTTCGTTTACCATGTCAAGCCTGACTCCGATCTTGTACAGTTTTAGGGTGGGCAAAATGCGGTACTTTACGACGCCATCAAGCGACGCCATCCTGTCGAGATCCGTTTTCATTTCAGACCCTGGAGGTACTGCCAGAGTGAACCACATGTTATACTCGTGATTGCGCTCATAGTTGTGGCTGACACCAGGATGCTCGTTAACTGTATCCGCTACCTCCAACAGCTTTTCCGGACGAACTGAAAATGCGACTAGCGCGCTTTTGTAGCCTAGCCTGCGGGTATCGAATATGGCATTTATCTGCCGGATTAGCCCGGCCTGCTTCATCTTGCCGATTCGAAAAATCGCGTCTTGCTCAGAGATCCCGTGCCTGTTGGCTATCTCCAGGTAGGGTTGGTTAGCCAAAGGAAATACCCACTGGATTTCATTCAAGAGTTTTCTGTCAATAGAATCGAGCTGTTCGTTTGCCTGCATGAGCTCAGGTGCAGCCATGGCGCCATTCTATTAAAAACCTACCTTATCTCGCAACTAGGAGCATTTCACGATGCCGGCAGGGTGGGTTTTGCCGCAATACGAGAATGTTTGCTCCTGTTACTTGCACAAGGTTACTAGCCCGAAACTTCGTAATTAAGGCATGAGGATCCTCGTAGCCGAGGATGAACGATCCATACGGACGCAGTATCAGGCTATTCTAGAGGCGAGGGGACACAAGGTTGTAGCCACCGCCAATGGCCGTGAATGTGTCGAGACCTATAGGGCGGCGTTGATTTCCAGCAAACCCAGCAAGCCATTTGACCTGGTTATACTGGACTACCTCATGCCAGTTCTGGACGGCTTGGGAGCGGCCAGGGAGATCTTGAAGCTATGGCCTGAACAGAGAATAATTTTTGCGTCAGCTTATGTTGCAGAGACTCTAAGGGAATCAGCAAAGGATTTGCATCAGATAGTTGAGCTACTGCAAAAGCCGTTTGGCCTCGACTACCTCGTAGGGATAGTGGAAGATACAGAGGTATACCAGCAACTCGAGTCACTAAACGTAAAGGTAAGAGAACTGCAAAACCATAACCTTACATTGTCCCAGCTCGTAGACCTACTGGCAGGCGTCAGAAAACTGCAGGCCACTTTCCTTTCTACACATTGACCTGCGGGCAGGCTATATATCCAGATGCGCATTGATACTTTGGATGCCTGACTATTTCGAAGTCGACAGGCTTGTCGAAGACTTGGCAAAGTTCTACTCGACTGCGTGCGCAACCTCATGGTTCAAGATATCAGGAAACAAAAAGCCTACCAAGGAGGAATTCCGGGCCAAAGTAGTAGAGTTCATGAGTCATTTTGAATACACGCTTTCGAAATTTCCCGACACGCCAGAAGCAAGAAATTTTCGCGATTACGCTTCAAGAAGGCTTCATGAAGAAATTTCGCGTGTTAGCTCTGGCGAGAACAAAGAGGTGGAAAAGCGTTACAAATACTATGCCGACTACTCGTAGCGAATTTCATGCCGCAACTGCTTTATGAAATATTCCATGAACGCAGTGCGCTCATGGGCCTCAGCCTTTGCAGTTGGGGTGTGCATCGAATTCTGCAACTTTAACAGTTTTGCCTGAAAGTGGTCAAGGGTCCATTGCCTGTCGTCCGGCTCCCTCCGGGAGTTCCAGAAGGGATCGTCAGGATTATAGATTGCCCTCTTTTCAGATCCACTGACGCTGAAAGTCCTTGCTATTCCAATCGCTCCAAGCGCGTCCAGCCTGTCGGCATCCTGCAATATTTTGCCTTCAAGCGTGGTGGGAACGAGCCTCTTTGAATAGCTGTGAGTCCTGATGCAGTAGCTAGTCCGATCTATCCTCTCCTTGGACCATCCATAATCCTTCAGAATCTTCTCTGCCATGTCCGCGCTATCGTCGGCTGACTTGGCTGACTTGGCACTTCCCTTGGGATAGACTACTATGTCGTGCAGCAGAACTGCCGCGAGAAGGATCTCCATGTCCGCTCCTTCTTTGCGGCCAATGAACTCCGCATTTCGATAGACGCGCATGACGTGCTCAAAGTCATGCCCGGGGTCGCGCCCTTCGAGCATCTTTACAACCCTTTTCTTTATCTTTTCGAGCATCGCGTTAGTAATCAGGACAGAGCTAGGTCTTGTATAAGTTTGCTAGCATGTTGTATTGCCATAATCGTCTAGGTGACATTGTTTTTCCCAAAGACGGCCCGGAGGATCGCCATGAGTGCAGTGATGGTGACAATGCTGCTAATGAGGCCTATGTCGATACTGCCGGTAAAACCGACATTACCGCTGGCGATAGCGTATGTTATGATTGCAACAGCAAATAAGGTCATGGTCAGTGCAAGAAAAGTCATTAGGAATTCTTGCGTCCTTGATTTTGATCGGGTATCATTATGTGGCGGGTCGCTCATGGACATGAAGGATTGATGGATTTATTTAAAGTGGGAAACACCCTAAGGAGAGGGAGGGGACATCCTGTAACATGTGCCAACATGTTGTAACATGTTATTGCGATGTCCTATTCAGGAGATCTGCCTAGGTGTCTGGGAAAACTTCTAGTGCTGCTGGGTTAGACCCCATTTATCTCTGGCTTTTTCCTCAAGCTTTAGAAAGATAACCCTGTCAAAGACAATCCCGATTACGAATATCGTGATCATCACCGCAATGATCTGGGGCATGTCAGTGAAATCGCGGCCCACGGAGAGAATGTAGCCAAGACCTGAAAGTGTAGTTATCAGCATTTCAGCGCCAATTAAGGCATGCCATGCAATGGACCAGGCTTGCCTCATACCTACTATCAATGCAGGAGTAGCAGCAGGTATCATAACATGCCTGAACAAAGAAATGCCGCCGGCACCCATGTTCTTGGCGGCCCGGATGTAGATAGGAGGGATGTTCCGAATCGAGCTATAGGTCGTTATCATGACTGAAAAGACAGAGGCCATGACAACTACAAACAAAATCCCGAAGTCGCTAAATCCTATTAGCAATATGGCAAATGGCACCCAGGCAATGCTTGGGAAAGTCAAAAGGCCAACTGCAAACGAGCTCATTGTCTTGCCAAACGCGCGGAATTTTACCATTGCAAGACCGACTATGCCACCCAAGGCGACGGAAATCGCGAATCCAACTACCAGTCTGAGCAATGATGTTCCAATACCTACTGAAAGCGAGCTGCCTGCGAGTTCTGCAAGCTTTGTAGCCGCGGTTGCGGGAGATGGCAGGATGGCACTAGGATAAATTCCAAGAACGTATATCAGCTGCCACACTCCAAGAAACGCAGTCAGGAATAGCGCGACGTTGGCGACATCTTCGACGTCAAACGACCGCCCCGAAGACTTTTTCTTTTGTTCAGGACTGACTAACTCTTGCGCTTCACCTTGCATGCCTAAAGTCCTCTTCAAACTCTTTTAGGATCTTTCGTTTGATGACTTGCAGCTCCGGTGCATCAGCGAGCCTCGGCCTTTGTAGTTCGATAGTGAATTCTCGCTTGATATTTCTGACCAGTGGAGACAGCACTATGACGCGGTCGCCGAGGAGCAAGGCTTCTTGAATGTTGTGCGTTACGAAAATGATTGTCTTGCCCGTTGTCTTGTGTATGGCCATCAGCTCATCGTACATCAGTTCTCTGGTCTGGACGTCTAGTGCGGCAAACGGCTCGTCCATTAGAAGGACATCTGGATCCATTGCGAGTGCGCGGGCAATAGCGACTCTTTGCTTCATGCCGCCAGATAGTTGATACACATATGACTGCGAGAAGCGCGATAGCCCGACCATTTCAATAAAACGATTTGCAGTTTCAGCTCTCTTGCTTTTTTCTACGTCTGCCATCTTTAGACCGAATTCAATATTGTCCTGAACAGTAAGCCAGGGAAAGAGCGCGCCTTCTTGAAAGATAACAATTACGCCGTTCCCGCTTGTCAGTTTGCCGTTGCGTTCCACGTGAACTTCGCCCGAGTCAGGCCGGTCAAGACCTGAAATAATATTGAGAAGAGTCGATTTTCCGCAGCCAGACGGACCTACCACTGTGATGAATTCGCCTTTCTTGACTTTGAGGTTGATCCCATTGAGGACTTCGTGATGGGACGCGCTGTCTTTGGCCTTCACATTAAAGTCAAAACTCTTGTGGACATCTCTTAGTTCGAGGACCAGTCTGGTGCTATTGGGAACTCGCTTCTCTTCGATTAGCGCCATGGTTACCCTCTTTCAAGGGAGAGATAGAATATAATCTACTTCAAAGGCGCAATCCTGGCGTTATCTGCGCAGTTTTTGCATAGTCTAGGTGCAAATCATGCTATAGATTTGTCGTGCTCATTCTGTAGTTTTTCCGAAGTGTAGCACGTGCTACATACCAATTGGCCTATGTTCGGTCTGGAATATGCTGAGCCACGAGGATTTTGAGGAGTCGTGCCTCATTCTATTACGATAAGCCCTTTCTCGGCCAGCACTTCATTCAGCAGATCAAGGTCATATATTCCCCGAAGATCTGGGCCGCCGCTTTGGAGATATCCTATCTCCACCGCGTCTTCTGCTGCTTGGTACAGAGATTCCTGAACAGGGTCGTATGTAAGCTCCATCCTTGAGAGTCCTTCGAGTAGCTCGTCTTCTGGAATGGTCTTGCCTGTAATTTTCTTTAGTTCCTCGTTAAACGCCTTTATTGCCTGTTCTTGGTTTTCATTTATCCACTCGGTCTGCTCAATGTGGGCCTTGAGAAACTTCTTCACGGTCTCTGGATTGCTTTCTAAATAGTCAGTGCGTACAATTACGTGAGCAGTTACGAATTCTCCGGTTGGCCACAGTGTCCTTTCATCAACAAATATCCTTGCGTTGGCTTCCTTTACCAGCTTTGCCCCCCAAGGTTCGGGAACCCAGGCGCCGTCAATTTCTTTCTTTAGCATCAGAGTCACGATGTCAGCTGTTCTTACAGGTAACACTTTGACCGTGCCGCCTTTCTCTGTAGTTTGATATCCGTTTTCAAGGAGATACTTGCGAAGAGCGACATCCTGCGTATTCCCAATTTGAGGTGAAGCGAATTTCTTGCCATCAAAGTCGGCAACTGATTGGATTCCAGCGTCATTTCGGACAACAAAAACTGCACCTCCACTGGCTGCCCCCGAGATAACCCTCAGCAAGTTCCCATCGGATTTAAGGAAGCCATTGATTGCAGGGTTTGGTCCGACATAGGCGACGTCGATTTGTCTTGCAAGCATTGCCTCAATGACCGAGGGTCCAGCATTGAATATTTGTGTCCTCACTTCAATGCCACTGAGGGCTTTGTGATACTCTCCTCTACCGAGGCCGATTACAGCCTGAGCGTGATTAACATTCGGGAAATATCCAATCCGAATGAGTTTCGATTCTTCACCAGATTGAGTGTTATTTCCACCGCCTAGACCTAGGCTTGGCACAGAAGTCAAAATTACGGAGGTCAGAACAGCGGCAGCAATTCCGAATTTGGCGGTGTTGTTTAACACGTCTAGGGATCATGCAGCTCCAGAATAATACCTCTCGAATGATGCAGATTTTGCATGATGTGCGCTAGAACGCCACCTCTATGCAAGAACTGCATACGTCATAATTCTTAATATATGCAGATTCTGCATATAACAAAGGCAGAATTGCTAGAGGAATTCGTCAAAAGCAGAATAGATGGGAAGAAGCCTAGGAAAGAAGGCAGGACATATGTCATCGACAAACTTGAGGGCCTGGACAAGGAAAACTTTGAGATGTTATGTGCCTTCGTTGACGTGGTCAAGATTTACGGGGTGCTTCCTCTCCTCATCTCGGAGGAAACGCTCAAGAAAAAAATAGCCTTCTACCACCAATTCGATGTAAAGGTGTCGACTGGAAGCACCATCTCGGAGTACATGTTTGCCGAGAACTCTTTTGACAAGTTCGTCGATGAAGCGGCAAAACTTGGCTTTGACATTATTGAAATAGGGGAGAACAGCTCGGACCTAGGCTTTGAGCAGAAGAAAAAGATTACAGATTCAGTTCTTGCAAAGAACCTTGATTTTCAGTGGAAGGTGGGCAAGAAGGATCCTAGGCACCAGCTCTCACTCGACGACACCCTATTGAAAATAGAAGAGGGGGTGAAACTCGGTTCGGACAAGATAATTCTTGAAGCAAATGAGGGTTTCCATGTCGGGATCTACGACGAAAAGGCGGCAGTTCGATGGAACTTTGTAGGTGCCCTTACGGCAAAATTCCCACCAAATACTTTCATCTTCGAAGCGCCCTTTGAATCGCAGCAGTCATCTCTTATTGCAGAGTTTGGGCAGCGGGTCAACCTGGCAGAGGTCAGGCTAGAAGCAGTATCCTCTGTAGAATCGCAACGTCGAGGGTTTCCAACCAAGGCGGCGTTTAGCGTCGCGCATCTTCGCAAGACCCCTGAGGGTAGCCCAGCGGCAAAGTTTGTTTACTTTGTCATCAGGTCAAAACACCCAATAGATCAAGTTGAGCTAATGAACCTTACACACTTGCCCAGGAGGACTGTCCAGAGTGCAGTGGACGAATTGAAAACCCAGGGCATGATAATCGAGCGGAGCAGCCTTGAAGACGCGCGAAAAAAAGTTTACAGCCCTGTCCAGTTTGAATGGCTGTAGAGGCGTCCGTGCAGTTATCCAGTCTGCCTGACTACGCACGAATCGTATTCTAATTCAGGGATTGTTCCTCATTTTGGGAATAGAGGCACGCCAAATGGAGCTTGATTCTATGCTTGATATGCGGATTCTTTTTTAGAGCAATCATATGCGCGTATTCTCATGGTAAATCGCGATGTGAAGATTTCGTCAGTATTGGCAGCTGTAACGCTCATGTTAATTCTCGTCTTGTCCGTGGGCTCGTCAGCGTACGCTATCTCAAGCTTGGCAGGGAATTCTGTGAAAGTGCCTCTTGCTGAGCATCACAAGCCGGGTCACGACCAAGGCGGCGGAAACGGACCGTTTGCAACCGGAGATTCAGAGAAAGAAAAGGGCAAGGAAAACAAAGGCAAAGGAAAACGGGACATCTTTGGACCGACATCGATGTTTCAGCCAGTGCCATCTGCCCTTGATGACTTTGAACTGTCTGCCGAAGGGTCAGCACTGACAAAGCGTGATGGCCGGGATGGGCCACTTACCGATGCGGAGATAAACCTCCGCGCTTCGGTAATACGCGAAGAAGGGAACCATTTTAGATTTTACGCAACGGGCACTGTCGAGCTTGATGATGGCGACGAGTTCGATATCGTTGATGCTCAGGGAATAATTATCTTCTTCAAAAATCTAAGGGGCCATTCAATCGCGGGCCTCTTGCACATCGTGGGCAAGCACGCGGTGGACGAAGCCGGAAACGACCTTGGAAAATTCCGCTTAAGAGCACTTGTAATGGGCGACCCTGATGACAATACCTGGCGCATCGTGGTCTTCCCTTCAGGAAAATTGGGCAAGCAGATTCTGCTTGTCAACATGGTCGGCACTATTAACGGAATTACTGGCGAAGAGCCCCCCACGCCGGGCAGCTCCTCTCTCAGTCATTTTGTCATAAGCTCCATCCCGTCCTCCGTGACCGCAGGCTCGGGGATCAATGTCACAGTGACAGCTCATATGTCAAATGGAACGCTGCTAAAGAGCTACGAAAACAGGGCGAAGATTACGGATACCACGGGGACAGCAAAGCCAGTCTTAACTCCTAAATTCCAAGACGGAGTCTTTAAGGGAATTCTCAATATCACAAAAGCTGCTTCCTCTGTCAAGGTAAAGTTCACCGACGTCGGGACTGGCAAATCCGGCGAGAGCAATTCATTCACAGTCCTTGGGGGAGCTCTGGCAGAAGTCATCCTGACGCCGTCCAGCGTCAACCTACTTCCTAATTCCAAGGCACAGTTTGAGGCGAAGGGCATTGACAAGTTTGACAACGAATTGTCCGGCCTTACGTTCGTCTGGACACTTTCCTCGCAGGATTTCGGCTCTATTTCAACGGCTGGCAGCAAGGCGAACTTTACGGCCTCCTCTTCAATTTCCAGCAACGTCAACCTGAACCTGACGGCAGCCGCTGGTGGCAAGTCTGACAAATCGCAGATCGCAATCAGTCCTTCGTCCGCTCCGGTCCTTGATCACTTTATTATTGGCAACATTTCGAGTCAGATAGCGGGCGTACCATTCCAAATCACGGTGACAGCGGTAAACTCCTCAGGGGCTACACTGACAGGATACGCCGGACCCATGCGCTTGACCGACTCGACAGGTACGCTCAAAATGACCGTGGCAAGCGGATTTGTCAATGGAGCTTGGACTGGTAGTGCAAACATTACAAAGGCCGATGATGAAGTCAAGATAACGGCAGCCGATATCGCTTCTGGAAACGATGGGCTGTCAAACGAATTCGTTGTAGCCGCTGGAGCGCTGCATCACTTTGATTTCAATCAGATCGATAACCAGACTGCAGGCGTACAATTTACCGTTGTGGTCAAGGCGCGAGACGCATTCAGTAACTTGGTAACCAACTATCAGGGCAATGTTACACTTGGAACAAACGACGGATCGAGCCCCAATGGAAACGTGACGCTGTTTGCACCCGCATCTTTCAACTTTACAGCAAGCGATGAGGGACAGCACGCATTTGCAGCGACGATGTACAACGCCAAGGAAAATGTTACCATAACTGCATCCGGCTCTGGCAAGTCTGGCGTTAGTAATGAATTTGACGTAACCCCTGCAACAGTTGCGAAGATTAGCGTATCCCCCACGTCGGCGACGGTAAGCGTTGGAGGAAAGGCGACATTTAGCGCCCAGGCATTTGACTCGTACGGAAACCCAGTTCCTGGAGCCGACTTCCAGTGGTCACTCGACTCTGACGTACTCGGAGAAATTGACGAATTGACGGCGTCGACTGCAGAATTTACCGCATCGTCAGTTCTTTTGGCTACGACATCAGGAACAGTGAGCGCCAAGGTAGGCGCTGCGACTGGCTCGGCATCGGTAACAGTTCAGGTCTAGGCTCACTGGAAACGGTGTTTAGCGCCAATACCTTAAATCTGGAGATATTTGCTACAAATGACCGTGCTGGAAAACTTGCTGCTCCAACTTGGAGGAGAGATTGTGGCGATCGTACTCGCAGTCCTCATTGGTCTAGTGGCATTGTGGATACTTGTTTCCATCCCGGTATGGATTGCAGCAAAGATTCTGACGCTTGGCAGGGCAAAGTTTACGAGGGCTATGCTAGTCACGGCGGTCGGACCGATCGTTTACGCAGTTGTTTTCATTGTATCCAGCGCAATACTTTCAGTTGCATTTGGAGAAAGCAGCTGGCTGCTCACGTTGGCGCTAATCATCGCGTTCATTGCGTGGATTGGAGTATTCAAGAAGGGGTTTGATACCGGGTGGCTCAGGGCGCTAGGAATTGCTATACTTGCGACGGTAGTCTTTACTATCATGAGCATAGTTATCACTTTGATAATATGGGCATTTGTTCCGAACGCGCCGGCAATCTCCCCGATACCGCTGCAGCAGGCCTAGCTTTACTTTGCGGCGCTATACTCGCGCTCGGCCCATTCAACTAGGGACACCAGGTCCTTGGCTGAATAATCGTACCCCTCCTCTGCTTCCAGTTGAAGCTCTGGGGTAGCAGATATCACTATCCGAAGTTCGCCCTTTAGCCTCCCCTTCAACGAACGTGACGCAGACGACAGAAATCGCAGCGAGCCTTCACCGGAAGAAAAAATGCAAATAACCATTAGCCCCCGCTTGTTGCTCCACACCCTTGAGACGTAGCGTTGAAAGTCGATATCAAAGAACGGGTCGATTTCTTTTTCGACATTTCCAAGGTATGTCGCGGTCCAACCCTGGATTTGGAAGGCAACAGCCGCGCTCTTTGTAAGTAAGACCCTGTCCTCGGATCCTGCCACAAAGATCGCGTTTGCATTTGTCTTTTGCTCCACCGGCCGTACGTTGAACTTGGCAATGTCTACTAGCTCCATCATGAGGCTCATTAGAAATGCCCTGTCAGTCTTGCCAAGTCTCCCCCTGCTATACAATTCTGACACGGTGTTTGCCGCCGGGATTACCACTTCGGTTAGGACGCGTACCTGGTCGACGTTCGAATTCAGCACACTTAACAATATTTTACGAGCCTGGTCCTCTTCGCCCGCCAGAATCGCGGTTATCAATCGCTGCTGTACTTGGACGTAGTTGACCGGAAATTCGATGTCTCCAACACCGCTCTCCAATACCCATACGTTGACCGGCCCGATCTTTTTCTTCTTGAGCAGGCCCATAGCGTTCATAACATCCAGATATTTCGTGATTGTCATCCTGCTAATCCCGGTTCTATCGGCAAGCTCCATGCCGGACAATCCCATGCCTCCGGCGCCCTGCAGCGCATCTACGATCTTGCGCTTGACCTCATCAAGTGTATAGCGCCGGTACACGCACTACCTGAAAGCTTTGCAAAATAAAACCCTTCTTCCATGCACGTTCCGCAACGCTGCCGTAGTTAATTCCACCGTTAGCTGGCCTATTGGATTGTAATCTTGGATGTCATGTACGGATGGACTTGGCAGTAGTATGCGTGTTCGCCGGTTCCGATATCGGCCGCTGGAATGCTAAATTTGCCTCCCTTGTTCAGATACCCGCTGTCAAACAACTTGCCAGAATCTGCATCGCCCATGCTGCCGCTGGTGGCTGTATGAAGTGTCTGATCCAAGTTTACCCATGTAATCAGGGCGTCAGAACTTGCAGTTGCTGCGTCCGGGTCATAATCAGGGTTACCCTGGGTTGTAGCTCCTTCAAGGATGTTAATTGTCACGACTTTGGTGAACTTGCTCTCGTCTACAGTCTTGTTTCCTCCGGTTTCTGTTTGATTTGCAGAAGCCGATAGCGGCTTCCAGTATGGCGATTCCACAATCCCCGGGTCAGGAGTGGCTTGGGTAAACCAATCGTAAGTCAAGTAACCCGTGATTCCGCCCAGAACTAGTATGACAGGAAACGCGATTATGCCTGGTCTTGCCATGACCATTACCGGCTAATCGTCTGCCCCTATTAATTCCTTCTAGGTCTAACGCCTATATGCGCGATCATCTTGGATATCGTGTGGGTCAAAAAACAGTCGCATGCAAGGGATGCTCAAGGCGATTTCTTGTCCCTACAGTTGATACAGGGCGTCAGGAAATATCTGCGGAAATTGACGGAGGTGCTTCTTTTGCCCTTATCTGCCCGTTCTGCATGACTCATGCAATCTATACTGGCAAGGACTTGCAGTAACTTTAATTCACCCAGATGCTACTATCAGGAAGAACGATTTGGAGAACGAGGCGAAGTGTACGCTCTGTGGATCGGCCCTAACTTCTTTCAAGTACCGCCCGATGCCGCAGTGGAATTTAGATGGGATACTCTGCAGCCAGTGCTATGACAAGAGGCTACTTGAGCACTATATCCAGCCAGACCGGCGCTCGATCACAAAGAAGTAGCAAAGACTAGATAATCTGAAAATAGACGGCTCGGGAAGTCCTGTTTCATGTATGTTCAAAGAATCAATATTGTCCGCTCAACTTTATCCTCCGATTACAATACCTTCTAACCTGTGAAATGCGAATTCTATAGCAACTTAACTAGCGCATGAATTCTCTTGCGAATCATCATCTCATCCTCATGATGTGCGATATAGCCACAAGTTTCGCATCTTATCAGTAGGTCGTCGATGCTTCGCATGATGCCTATTGTAAAAATGTCCTCGAACTCGGTCAGCGTGTGCCTCGAAAGATCGCTGTTAGCAGACAAGAAATCTTCAAGAGTGTGCCTCATCTGGTCGAGACTGATACCGGATACAATTATTTCATCGGTATCGACCTTGACCTCAAACGAGAATCTGGCAAGATGCTCCAATAACCTAGTCGCCAGGCTTGTGTCGCCGGCGCAGCTAACCACTATGGCCACACATTTCATACTTTCTTGAATGTCTTAAGTATTACCATTACTCGCCATGATCTGATTTCGAGGGTTGAAGCCGCAATCCTCTTTTTCAATTGCTTTGATCGGTATTGCTCGTGCTGGAAATACGCTTTTCACAATATCGCTGAATTACGGATGCTCAAACTGGAAAAGTGCTCCAATAGTGGCAATCGGAGAGCATACGACGCGTAGGCCCTAGGGTAATTGGTTGCACCAACGCCTGCGGCTTGATCTTGAATGGTCTCACCTTAGTTTGGCTTCGATTTTGTCCAATGCAGTACGTATATAGGCATTAGTTATGAGTGTGGGAAACTCTATCTGTTGCTCAATTGGAAGAGATTCGTTAAGCTCTCGCAACATCTTGATTCGCATCGTGGTGTCCTTCTGCTCCCGGATAGCAGCAATACGATCACGTACGGATTCCAATCCAAGTGCTTTTTCTAACTCCCCGGATAAAAACTAGAGTGCCGCTATCTTGACCCCATATACCTAGAAACTAGCGGAAATGATAGGACATTTCTGGCCTCTGCAGCGCCAGCCGAGATATTTCTTCGCTCAAGGTTCTTGTGCATGCCGGAAATGATATTCGCATCGCTAGTAATCCTAGCATGCATTAGGCCAATTACTATCAAGTCATCCAATTATGGAGCAGTTCGCTTGGCCAAAGGCACAACGTATGTTTTCGGCATTGTACATGTTCTCTATTCTAGACATCGGATTGATGTCGCTAGTAGTACCTGATGCCTCCAGGAATTTCTTACCTGGAGCCGCTGCGAATAGAAGTACTGTGAATGCAGCCAGCACGAGCAATCTTAGTACGATGGCAGAACCTCGAGTGTGGTTTCTTCTTGTTTTTGTTGTTGGGCATGCGAATGCAATGTTAATGACGAAAAGTCTGCAGAATGTGGACTGACTTTGAGCGTATGTGGCTCTGGATACGTGCATATCCTCATCTCTCTTATTCTGGGTAATTATAGCATGATTTCCTTAATTTTTTGCAACGCAAGACTGGTTCTCTGATATTTATCGTAAACTTATTAATACATTAAGACGTTTTTGCAATTGGCGGTATTTGCATGAAGGATACGTTTTTTCAAAGCTTCTGCGACCAGGTGTTTAATATCGACAATCATATTCGGTTCATTGGCATAGCTACCGGGGAGGGCAAACTTCTCGCTGCAAAGTATGCTAACGATGCACAGAATACCATGACCGATGTACAGATTGAAGAAAGCCTAGCACCGCTAGTCATGCAAGCGCAACTTTACCATAAAGTGCTCGCAATAGCTGGAAAATTGAGATACCACATCGGCACCTTTGAAAAGTTGTATTCAGCTGCGATTCCTGCAAGTTTTGATCCCAAGGCTGAAGTGTTTATCTTGATGTCCTTTCAACTTGGATGCGACCCTGCGAGAATTATCGAAGATCGCCTAATCCCGATAATTCGGGATAACAAAGATTATCTTAGCTAGCGTAAGGATAGATACTCAACGGATTACAAGCAATGAAACAGTTACCTTATCGGGGCGCAGTTCTGCGAGTTCGTGCAGAAAGGCTCGACGAGACCGACAGATAGAATTCTTCTTTGCGAATCTGTCCGAACCCAGTGATACCCATCTATTTCATTGGCAGCAAAGACTAAATACCAACTTTAACTTCATCCAGCCATATGCCAACCGCATACATCCTCGTAAACTGTACTCTTGGCTCTGAAGAAAAAATCATTACCGAAATTGCAAAGCTGGCTGATGTGAAGGAAGTGCGCGGCACCTATGGCGTCCATGATATTTTCGTCAAGGTAAGGTCAGAAAACACTGAAGCAATGAACCACACAATCACCAGCAAGATAAGAAAAGTCCCGGGGATAACTTCAACAGTCACACTTGTGGTCATTGAAGAGCAAGGCGGCAAAGGCTAGCCTTTCTCTGCGAGTTCGCTCTTTTTCTTATCTTCTGCCCTTGTTCTCTTGATTTCATATATGATTAGCGCACTGGAGCAGGATACCGTAATCCAGCCTATTGCGCCGACGGCAAAGAAGGTCCAGTAGTCTGGAATAAGCAGAGCGAGACCAGCGACAGCCGCGCCTATGAACCAAGCGACTACGAGTATGTATAGTTGCAATCTCTAGCCCCTCATATCTTCGTCAAAGCCTGCGAACTTGCCAAGAGTCTTGCCACAGTTCGCACATTTGCTGAATTCCACGAAAACAAGCTCATCATATTTCCTGTAAGCATATGATTCTTTGTGGGCGCAGAATGCCTGGCGCAACACTTGAAGCATGTCCATTCATTGAACCGTGTCCGGGTTCATTACCGTTTCGGTACTTGCGCCTGATTTGATTGATATAGCAGCTGCCCAGTGAACATTACTGGGGCCCGTAGCGTAGTCAGGATATCGCGGCGGTCTTCGGAACCGCAGGCCAAGGGATCGAAGCCCTTCGGGCCCGTTCAACCAGGCAAAATGTAGCCAATGAGTTCCGTTTCATGGACAACTGTATCGTATACTCCCGAATCTTAAAGGCACGATGAGACGAAAAACAAGGATGTAGACCAGCCCGGGCGGATCTAGAACTTGGCACAAACGGATCATCCTCGCGATTATGGCAGCTTGGGACCGGCTTTTTGTTAATATCTGGCTCAAGGATCTTTTTGGCTAGGAGGTGTACTTGTCAATTACTGCCAGAAGTTCCGTGTCGGTAAAGGGCTTCTTGACTCGTTCGATAGCACCATACTCCTCTCTGATCTTTTTCAAGTCCATTTCCGTGTACATTGGTGATGCTGTTATCAAGACTACGTTTGTGTTGCCAGCCTTATGTTTTGCTTTCAGCATTTTGAGCACATCTAGGCCGCTCATTTCGGGCATGGCCATGTCAAGCAGGATTAAATCAAAAGTTTCCTTCTTTGTTAGATCTATACATTCTCGGCCGCTATTAACTGTCACACAGTCGTATGGAGTGCCTTCAAGCATGGTCTGCACCATTTCCGTAATGTCCCTGTTGTCGTCAACTACCAAGATTCGTTTATTGACCATGACTTCTACTCACCGGAATAGAGAAACTGAATATTGAACCTTTTCCTGGTTCGCTTTCGAACCATATTTTGCCATTATGAGCTTCGACGATACCCTTGCATATCACCAAGCCAAGACCAGTGCCACCTGACTTGCGCGTCAAAGATGTGTCTACCTGATAGAACTTTGTGAACAGCCTATTCTGTTTTTCCTTTGGAATACCTGTGCCATTATCTTTTACGCTAAATTCAATACTGTCGTCTCTCAACAATGCGCTTATTACTATGTCTCCATTGTCCGGAGTGAATTTTAGTGAATTGCTAATCAAGTTATTGAGAACCTGAATAATTCTTTCCGGATCACAAATCAAGTCCAATTCGCGGTCCAGGCGGCTGTGCAGTGAAATACCATTTGCGTCTGCTTGAGATCTCAACGAATTGATTGATTCTTCTATGACGTGATTGGCAGATGACTGGGTGAATTGAAAATGCATTTGTCCAAGTTCCAGCTTCTGAGCATCCAGTATATCCTGTATAAGAGCGACAAGTCTTTCAGCATTTTTGTACATGACTTCCAACTTTCTCCTCTGTACAGGCGAGGTTTCTCCCAACTTTCCTTTCAGAAACATATGAGAATATCCTATAATAGGTACCAATGGCGTTTTTAGTTCATGCGTTATCATGGCAGAAAACTCTCTTTTTTCTTTATCAGCCTGCAATAATCCTATCATCGCATTCTGAAGGGCATTTTCTTTCTTTGCCAGCACCGCGTTAGAATTGACCAGTTGCTCATTCTTTATTTGCAGGTCCTCGTTCAGCGATTGTAGCTGCAGTGATGCCGATTCTAGTTCATTGGTTCGCACCCGAACTGTCCTACGCAAAATCAAATTCATTCTGGTCAAAAGGATTACCAGGATGGAAATCGCAGTAGCAGAGACGCATAATAGAACTATTGTTTGAATCTTCTGCGCGAATAATGTATCCTCAATTTCGGAATAAATCAAAGATGATGGGGTTACAAGAAACACAAAGTAGACTGGCTCTCCTCTTAATGTGATTGGGTAAGCGGTGCTAATGCTTTCAGAAGTTACGGTATTACTGGGTTCTCCTGATAGAACTTTTTGTAGATGCTCATCTATCATTCTGTCATAAGCACTTTCTTTTTGCACCTCTTCATCAACAACGTTCTTGCCCTCTAGCCAATTCAATGGGCTTACAAGGATGTTTCCTTTTTTGTCGATAACGGAGTAATATTCTGACTCGATATCCCGCGTGTTTCCGTATCTCTCGAAGAAGAATGAAGCGTCGATTGCGGATCGTGTCCAGCCGAGATGCATTCCTTGGTTATCAATAATAGGATACAATAAGGCGACGCGTTGTCCCTCATTATTCACTATGGTCTCATAGCCGGTTGAAAAGGTAGGATTCGGATAATTACTTCTAGCTTCGACTGCAAAAGGCCTCGAAGACATATTCAGACCTATCAAGTCATTTTTGTTGATTTCTGGCTGAAAGACATTCATCACAATGTTGTTTGAGTTCGATATGCCTATTCCTTCGACTCGTGTTATGCCATTTGACTCATTGTATATTCGCTCCATCAGTAGGTTAGTCTCTTCGCCAGCGAAGTCCCCTCTTTGCACTGGCCCTGACTCTGACAGAACCTGTAGCTTGGTCATCAGAAGGTCAAGATCTGCTGCGATAGACTTGCTCAAACTTGCTGTCTTGTCAATCTGCCTTTGTTTGAATTGTTCAAGCAATGTTCCGCGTATCGTTTCTTCTGTTACGGTCCTGAAATAAAGATAGACCGCAAAGGTCAATGTGAAGATGACTATAACGAAAACGGGCAAAAAATATTTCATATTGCTGACTTCTGTTGCCTTTTCAACATGTTTTACCCCGGCATTATCTTGTCTATTACTCAATAGCATGCACTAGCTACTGAAATAAGGAATACTGCTACTCGGTGATTAGATCTTCACTGTAAGGTTTCGAACAGACACTACTGCTATTTTGGTAGGCGATATGTCAGTCAATGACCCCGGAGGTCTTGATTCTCACCGCTAAAGGCCCATGAGAGGCTCTCTTACCTCGCGATTAGCCACTCCTTGCCTCTCGATTATCTTGTCGAGTTCTTTTGCACTTGTTAATAGTGCCTATGAGATATTGTCATTCCGGCTACATAGTGCATCTTAATTGAGGCAAAACGCACCAAAATCGACGGGTTGTGTATCCAGTACCTTTAGGAGAGACAAGACCAACTTTGCTCGGATTGGCAGTTCAAATTACAAAATTATGTGGTCTTGAAGAGACAGCACTAACCTACATCGGGGTGAGATGACAGCGAATTTCCTCAAGACTATTGACGAAAGACTTTCAGCCAAATTAGCAATCCTCATTGCGGTTGAGATCATGCTTATCGTAGGGAGCTTTGGCTACCTCGCATTTTTTGAAAGCAGGAATTCGCTCCTTGGAAACTCAATAAACATTGCTGGAAAAAATAGGTTCCTGACGTCCAATGTACTTTTGGAATCAGAATACTACATCTCACATCGTGAAGGAAAAGATCGAGTTGAAGACGCGCTGAAAAGTCTAGAATCGAACATCTTTGTGCTAAGATCTGGCGGAGATGCGGCAGGGATCTCACTCCCCCACTTGCCCTCGGAGTTCGACACGGACTGGCAGCTAGTCTACGAAAATTGGCTCGCCTTCGAGGACTATACAAGACAAGTTGTCTTGTCCGATGTGCCGCCAGAAGATACGTCTGCGTCGTCTGGGCAGAGACAGTTGGGAGAAAAACTCATCGCTTCATCAGATGTCCTCGTGACAATCCTAGGTGAATATTCGAAGAGAATTTCGAGCGAGCTTGTGGGGCTTCAGATTGCCTTGGCTACACTTAATATCGCGGTCCATTTGGTCATGCTCTATTTAATTATCAGGATTCTACAGCCAGTTAGGCTCCTAACGGGGGCGACCAACCAGATCAAGGCTGGTAATCTCGACGTGTCACTTGTCCCGAAAGGTAATGACGAACTATGGAAACTTGTGGGATCATTCGATTCAATGATTAAGACTCTACGCGTGTCCTCTCACAGGCTTGGAATGGAGCAGCAAAAGTATCGCGACCTCTTTGATGGAGCTCCTGATCTGTATAGGATGGTTAATAGAAAGGGCATTGTCCTCGACTGTAACGCAGCGTACGTCAATAGCCTTGGGTACTCGCACAAGAGCGAATTGATCGGCAAATCCATTCTTGAGAACACTGCTGAAATGAGCCTTGATGCTATGCAAAAAGCCTTTGAAACCTGGAAAAGAACAGGGCTGATAGAAAATATAGAAATCTGGATGAAGAGAAAAGATGGGAGCACTTTTCCCACGCTCATCAGTGCTACTGCGACCTGCGTGTATCATGATAATCGTGAAATCGTTGCTAGCAATACTTGCATTATTGATGCAACAAAGATCTTGCAAGCAAAGCAGAAACTCGAGGATGCCAACAAGAGGTTGATCGAAGTTGACAGGATGAAAACAGAGTTTATTTCTGTTGCCTCTCATGAACTCAGAACGCCTATTCAACCGATACTGAACTTTGCTCTAATGGCAGAAAGAGGTGCTATCGATTCAAGCGTGGCTCTGCGACAAATCATAAAAGAAGCGAGAAGATTACAGCATCTAGCGACTGATATATTAGATGTATCAAGAATAGAGGGTGGAAATCTTACACTTACGCTAGAACAGTTCTCAATTAATGATCTTATTCGAGAAATTTCAAACATCTACGAGTTGGATGTCACAGTGCCAATAAAGCTGCTGCTGGCGCCGGAAACTGAGGACGTCCGTATAAACGCAGATCGCCAGAGGCTTGCGCAGGCGCTGTCGAACTTGGTTGGAAACGCGAAAAAGTTCACAAAGTCAGGACACATAACAATCTCGACTAGAACCGTTTTGGACGCAAAATATGTAGAAACATGCATTAGTGATACGGGGGCCGGGATACCCTCAGAGATAGTTCAATCTCTTTTTACCAAATTTGCCTCGAAAAGCGTCGCCAGGGGTGCGGAGCACGGAACTGGCTTGGGATTGTATATATCCAAAGCGATCATAATGGCGCATGGTGGAAATATCGTCGGCTACAATAACCCCGAGGTTGGTGCAACATTTAAGATCTGGCTACCACGGTTTGCTAAAGCAAGGAACACTTCATCGATTGCAGAGTGATAGTTCAATTTTTGATCGCCAAGAACAACTAGAGTACTGCTGCTTGGAACCACCTAACCACCGCGAATACTTTGATGAATATGATAAGGACTTTTCATGATTTCTATTACTCGATAGCCAGTACTTCAAACTGGTCGTTCGGCAAATTTGCAGCCTCGAACACCCTTGGAGCTATCTGACATCATTTGTGCGGAAAACTTCTGTCTTCTTAGCTGAACGCGTTTACTTGTGCCGACGCATTGAGTGAGGAGATCAATTTACTCCGGATTTCCGGATGAGCGGAATCACTATGATGGATGTTAAGCAATTCAGACAATGATTAAGGAAGATCCCGAGAAAATAACCTCTGACTTTCAGTGCTTTGTCTGTGGAGCGATATTCTCGACTGATCAAGACAGACGTCTGCACCTTGTGGAAGAGGTATATGGGCAAGTGAACGAAGGCATAAAACGAGAAGAAACGAAGGTAGTGCAGGAACAAACTGATCTTGGTGAGGGTCACAGACAGAAATATGGATAATCCGCATCATGACGTCACAGTAGACGGTGAGTATGCTCGGTATCAGCGGCGGTTACTTGTCCACGCTAAGGTCGCCGAGTAGTCGGTCGATGTTTGTAATCGGCTTGCCACTGGCATCCGCTATTTCCTGCAGCGCTGGCGGGCTTTCCATATAATTTGGAATCCTTGCCGCAATCCTTTCCTGATAGGTAGGGATGTGCTCGTTCTGGTAGAAAACGCCAATTGGGATTTTGTCTCCCCATTCGTTTGATTTTGCGATAACCTGGGCCATCTTTTCATTCAGTTCAGATGGATCGTGAACAATTCCGTCGTACCCGGTTTCTTCCAGCTTGTACATCCGGGGCATCGTCTTGCCCGTGCTAGCATCTATGTTGTCAAGGCCCTGGAACCACTCCTTGGTATTGATGTCGTTGTATGTTGGACATGGCTGGAGGACATCAACAAAGGCCAGCCCCTTGTGCTCAACAGCCTTTTTGATAAGATCCTTCAGGTGCCTCACGTCATAGGAATACCCTCTTGCAAGGAATGTAAAGCCGGACACAAGCGCAAGAGCTATCGGGTTGACAGAGTTGTTGACGTTTGGCTGCGGCAGAGACTTTGTCTTCATGCCAAGTTTTAGCGTCGGCGAAGCCTGTCCCTTCGTCAACCCGTAGACCGCATTGTTGAAAATAATGTAGGCCATGTCGACGTTCCGTCGCCCCGCGCTCACAAAGTGACCGGCGCCTATGCCTAGCCCGTCGCCGTCACCGCCGACCGCAATTACATCAAGATCCGGGTTTGCCAATTTCGCTCCCTGTGCAAAAGGAAGAACCCTGCCATGCAATGTGTGGATACCGTATGTCCGGATAAAGTGCGGAGTCTTGCCAGAGCAACCGATGCCGGAAAATATAGTAACCTTGTTGATAGGACGCTGCATATCCGCTAGTGCCATCTGGATCGCGTTTAGAATCCCGAAATCGCCGCAGCCCGCGCACCAATCATTATGTACATCAGTCTTGTAGTCTGACAGCTTAAGCGCCATGCTTTAGCACCTGCCTCCTTGGAGCATTCTTGTCATCGATTATTCTCTTCACGGCATTATAAACCTCGTCAAGCGACATAGGACGGCCGTTGTACTTTACAATCCTGTAGTCGTAATCTACTCCGGTGTTTTGCCTCAAGAGCGATCCGAGCTGGGCAGAATAATTCATTTCGATCCCGATCACTTTTTTTGCGCCCGCAAGCATCCTGGTCACGAGTTCTGAGGGGAATGGGTTCATCAGCCTGACTTGCACGAACTTGACATTGATCCCTTCGCCTAGCAATCTCTCAACGACATCGAGGATGACTCCTTTCGTCGAGCCCCAGCCTAGCAGCACGATATCGCCGCTGCCATACGCTATCGCCTTGTCCTCGTCTGGAATTTCCTTCAATGCCAGGTCAAGTTTGTTCATTCTCTTGTCCATCATTTGCACGCGCAGCTCTGGATCCTCACTTATGTGGCCTTCCTCTGTGTGCTCGTCTCCCGTGTTCCAAAAAATTGCGTCCTTTGTTCCAAGGACCACCCTGGGGCTTATTGGATTGTCTGAAAGCTTGAAGCGCAAATAATTCCCTGCTGCGCCCTTGTCCGCATCGCTGACCTTGGTGACAATTGACCCTCTATCGATAGACACCTTTGTTGGGTTGAAATTCTGCGATGTAGTCACGCTGTTTGCTATCGCCTTGTCAAGGATATGGATGACAGGCATCTGGTAGCGGTCTGCAAAGTTGAACACCTTGATAGTGTCATAGAAGCTCTCCTCGATGTCTCCTGATGCGAGCACGATTCTTGGAAACTCTCCGTGGCCTGCGTTGATGGCAAAATGCAAGTCGCCCTGCTCGTGCCGTGTAGGAAGTCCAGTAGAAGGCCCTGCCCTCTGGTAGAGCGAAACCACCAAGGGGACTTCATTTATTCCAGCCCACCCGAGGGCTTCGGCCATCAGGGAAAACCCGGGTCCCGATGTTGCCGTGGCAGACCGAGCACCGGTCAGCGCGCTCCCTATCGCCATGGCGATAGCGGCTATTTCGTCTTCGGTCTGGACGACTACTGTAGATCCTTTCCTGCCGGAATCGTTCAGGTCGAGTATTTCGTTTGATTCCAGAAACTCGCTGTCGTCTGACGCGGGAGTTATTGGATAATACGTCTGAAATCGGCACCCAGCAATCATCTTGCCCATAGCTGACGACTGGTTCCCCTGAACAATTATCATGTTGCTTTCAGTGGGCTTTGCCTTGAGGCTGTAAGAGAACTGGCCACTTGCAAATTTGGAATTCGCGTAGGCATAGACGTGAGCTGCGGCTCCGACGTTTAGGTCAGCCACTTTTTTCTTTGCCCTGAAAATGAACTGGATTGCCCGGTCCAGGATTGCTGGATCAAAGCCAAGTATGGACATCGACGCAGCAAGAGCCATCACATTTACCATCCTTGTAAGCTTTGATAGTCCCGGCTCGTTGACTTTGTGGGCAAACTCTTGCAGCAGCTTGAGAAACGGGACTGGAAATGCGGTCGCCCCGCGCTTTGTCGCAAAATCCAGGGCGTCCTTCAACTGAAAGCCAAGGCCCGCATTTTCAAGAGTTTTTTTTATACGGTCGCTGGCCTGATCATCAAGGGTTGGCACTTCGTTGATAGCGGTTTCAATCAATTCTGGATCGTATACTATGCCGCCGCCTGGAGTAACATCCGTAAAATGGCGAAAGACAGTCTCTGCGTCGAATGAGCAAAGCAAGTTAATTCCGTCTACGTGAGAGTGAATGGGCCTGTCGTTGACCCTCACGGTAAAGTAGCTATGCTCTCCTTTAATGTTTGAATAATATTCGCGCTTGCCGAAAATATGAAGTCCTGCGGCAGCACATGCTCTGGAAAAGATATTTGCAGCAGAATCGACGCCGCTGCCTTGAGCTCCGCCAATTACCCAGCTAAGATCATTTGTTACTGTCTTTGGCATTTCCGCGTCTACCTTCCCATTACCTACTTAATAATTTAGAGGCAGCTACCCGCCCCCAGTGGCGGCATCGTACAGGCAACATTCGCACGAGTCTACCTGTCCACAATATGGGCAGGCGCACATGCAGGAGTCTATCGGGTTTCCGCAGTTCTCGCAGGCTACAATTTCCTCGGTGGCGCCGCTCATCTCGCTGCTATTACCTTCAATCGTAATTATACTTTTAGTCTAGGATATCCTGATTGACTGTTTACATGACTAGTTTATCCAAAAATTTACCGCAGAAAAGCGGCTACTGCAAAAGGCAAAGAGCCAGCTCAAAAATGAAGTGCAGCCGGTGCCGTGCTGACCCGTGAACGCCTCATTCTTGCCCGTACGTTGGCATTAATCGCGACTACGCTTCCCTTCATCGCTTTTCTCAAAATCAAGAAAGTCTTCAAGCTCTTCCTGCCTTTCCTTGTACAGCCGGAATTTTCGTAACCACTTTGAAAAGACTATCCACTGCCTGATACCTACGCCAAGCCAAGCTAGAAAAACTGCGCCTCCTATGATGGGGATAAATTTCCCAACACCGGCGGTTGTTTGTGATAACACGGCGATATATGCTATTATCGGCACGATGATGACAAACGAAAGGGCCATTATGATTATTATCTTCCTGTTAAAATCCAGCTTTCGAATGACATTGTCTATCATCTCGGGTAAGTTCTCGTGCGCCGTCCCCTTCCTGCTGCTATCGTCATCGGTCATGTCACTCATCAATTGATCCTCCGCTTCTCTCAAGTATAAAGAGGACGGTAACGGTGTTACCTGTTTTCATTTCTTGTCCTCACTCCTTGGAAATAGGAGTTCATAAGGTTCGAATATTTTCTTCGCAATCACTCTCCCCTTTTCTGAAACCCTGTACTTGATTATCTTATTCTGCTCTCCCCACGGCTCTTCGTACCTGACTATCAGTCCCTTTTCCACCAGCTCGTCGATTATGGGCTTGTGTTGGACATTGTTCAGGCGGCAGTAGCTCATGAGCTGGCTTTGGTTGAGCTCCCCATGCTCGCTTAGTTGCAATATGATGTCCATTCTCATGTAAATTCTGTCTCGGTGTGCATGTACCAAATTGACTCAATTGCCGTAGGCATTTTGATGCATGGCTAACGGAGCCCTTTATTTGTTCATGTCTGCTGTCTATTAAGAATGCACGTAACTAAACTACGTAGGATGGGTAAACAAGGGTTAAAACAAAAAATTAGATTACTCTTGCCATGGTCAAGAAAAATGCCCTAGTGATCGCATCGGTTGTAATAGCTAGTGCTATCGTGGCTACGTACGTTATATCAAGCAGCATGAATATGGGAGTCGAAGGATCTGGAAATTCCATACAACAGCCTACTGCATCCATCCCTAGCAATTCAACATTAGTGAGAATAGTCGCCAACGCAGGAAGCAATTCGTTCAGCCCGAACCCTGTAGAGGTCAAGGTCGGCGAAACTGTGACATGGATAAATGATGATTCTGGCAGGCATACTGTAACTTCAAAGGATTGCACTTTCGATTCCGGCGTGATGGGAAAGGGACAGTCATTTAGCTTCACTTTTGACGAGGCAGGCCAGTACCCGTACTACTGCGAACCCCATCCGAACATGGTAGGCACAGTGGTGGTGACAGAAAGCTAATGCGAACTGCCTCTAAATCCCGCCCGCGTGGAGTAACAATAGCTGCAACTCTCAACATAATCATCGGAGTTGCCGGGCTTTTTTTCGCATTTGGGTTTATTGCCCAAGATGCTGTATTTCATCCAGTTCTAGAATCTACCTTTGAGTTACCACGACGAAATCTATCAGCTGATCAAGCTTCAACACCGGGATTCGGCATTGCACTTGGAGCAGCATTTGTTCCTTTAGCTATTGTCTCGTTTATTGTAGCCTCTGGGCTATTGAAAGGTCGACGATGGGCTTGGACTGCCACTCTAGTCTTGTCAATTATTAGCATGGTGTGGTATGCATTTACTGTCGCTATTATCCCCAGTAATGGTGGTAGGACCCTCGGCGTTATCATAGGCGCAGTAACCATTTACTGCCTATACAGACCACATGTCAAAGCGTATCTTGGCAAAGGAGGGAGATGATGAGAGCTTGACAAATCCAAAAAACGTATTGTCAGCGTGTTCTGGCAAATCTTCGTCTGATGGATTATCACGAGATAAAGATTGATCCGACGATAACTTGACAGTACTAGTTAAGCTCCACCATATTTATCTGAGGACCAACCTAGGGAATGAGACTCTTACCTGACTGTAACTGATTTTGCCAGATTGCGCGGAAAGTCCGGATCCGTATTGTTCTGAAGAGCCAGGTAGTAGGAGAACAGCTGCAGCGGTATTACCTCAAGCAAGGGGTAAAGCATTTCATTTTCCATCTTTGGGATTTCGATTATCGCGTCATAAACCTCGTTTGCTACATTTGATATTCCGATTACCTCGTTTGCTACATTTGATATTCCGATTATCTTGGCGCCGCGGGCTTTTACTTCGTGCGCGCTTGAAAGCGTGTCGCTGTATGTACCATCCTCCGGGTTTACGACAAATACGACTGCGTTCCTGTCCATTAGGGCGAGTGGTCCGTGCTTCAATTCTCCTGCAGCTATTCCTTCCGCATGGACATACGCTAGCTCTTTCATCTTAAGCGCGCCCTCCAGGGCTATTGGGAAGTGA
>DASYRH010000039.1:0-3070 GCA_036004585.1 Nitrososphaera sp.
GCGGACGCCAGAACCGGCGCTGCCAGCATTGACGCAACCAATCCAGCCGCGATTACTAATCCGAAAACTGCCTTGCTAGACATTCTATCTGGTTACAATGAAAGGCGGTAAAAGGAGTTGTGGAATGAGATTCACTGAACATCTACATCCAAAGTACCTAACTAGTTGGCCCGGTTGATTCAGGTTTATTGGCATTCAGAGCCCTGTAAACCTCCAGAGTTGCTCTTGAAATCTAAAATTTCAGATACCTCCGGAAGGACTTGAGACGGAAAAATCAGAAGGATCCGCAAACATTAAGTCATACATTGAATCCTAAGTATCATCTAGTAAATGGCCACGAAATTTAGTTTTGGTACATTTTCGGCTGTCTCACTCGCAATCACCTTGATTGTTTCGGCAATTCCCTCCTCATTTGCTGAAGTATCATTTAAGACATTCGACGGAAATGACAAGATCGATGTTCCAAACGCGGCGAAGCTCCAGCTCGCTAAATTCATTGTCGAGGTCAGGTTCAGGATTCAGGAAACTCCTACTGACAGAGGATTTCTCGTGAGTAAGGCGTCAACTGAAAATGGAAACAATGTTAATGATCAAAACTATGCCCTTACACTTACCACCGCGAGAAAGGTGACGGGAGGGTTCAAGGCTGCGGATGACACATATCACTATTTGACTTCGAACGTTATATCAGTCAATGTCTGGCATGTCGCAAAGCTGATTTATGATGGCAGCATTCTGACTCTACAGATCGACGGGGCCACCGTAGCTACCAAGGCGGTAAACAAGAGTGTGGACAAGAGTGGCACGGGACCTCTCAGGATAGGCGCCAACGCCAATGCCCTGACAAACTTTTTTGTGGGCGACATGGATTATGTCAAGGTGATTGACAGGAGCACATTTACCACTGTGTATTCCAACACTTTTAGTCCTCCACCATCAACAAACTGTTCGACTATCTCAGTCAAGAATCTCAAGGGTGTTGTCTTTATTGACAATACGTTAGGCAGAGAGCAGGATGGGGGTCCGTCAACCCTGCCCCCTACGCCGCCAGGATACGTCGCGGAGAGCCTGAAGTACATCAAGTTGAATGGGTTCAACGCCATTAGGGTGCCATTCTTTTGGGAGAGTTATGTCTATGACCCGACTGTCTTCATGGCCGAGATCGACCTGATAGCAAAGACTGCACAGGCGAACGGGATTTGTGTCGTATTCAGCAATTTTCACTATTATACTACCAGTAATTGGGATCTCGGGGCTGGAAGTAAGAGTGGTGCCAGAGGATTCCCATCATTTCTAGCCAATCAATTTCCCGTTGTGAATGACGATTATATTCAAACAGCAAAAGCCTTCTGGAATGCATTCCTCAGCAACAACATACCCTATAATGGCAAGAAGGTCTGGGATGTCCAATTTGACTTCCTTTCGAAAGTGATAAACAAGGTGAAGGGCTACAACAGCGTTGCAGGCTTTGAAATCCTCAACGAGCCGCACCTTTTTGACAAGACGATGTACGACAAGCTGGGAAACTACCATACCTACATGGCCAAAAAGATAAGGGCGATAACGGACAAGAAAATATTCTTTGACAGAGAAACGGCATGGGGATTCGTGAGAGACCCCACCCTGGAATCCAAGATAGTTCCTGCAGGAGTTTCAAAAATAGTGTATGCCGCCCAGTTGTATGCAGTTCCGACTACTGGAAGCAATGGAATGAAGCAGCTCGACAACTTCAAGACCTGGTCAACGCAGTGGGGAACGGAGGTTCTAATTTGTGAATGGGGAGCGGACAGCCAAAGTGACGCGGAATTGTTTCTGGATGCTTTCAGTAGTAGAGGATTCGGATGGATGGCGCACTCGTGGAAGAACACTGGAAGCTCGGGCCTAGGAGTTACTCTGTACCAGAGCGATTCAGTCCCACCTACGCCCGATCTCCAAAATCTTGTAGCAGCGATGAATAGCTAGCAAACATGCAAGCATAGGGATAGCTGACATTGGCCGACCGCCAATTTACTATGTCGTGAGCATGACGCCAGGGTTTGGAGATGCAATTGCGTCATGTGATTTCATGCTCGACTCTATATCTACCCAGAAAACGTCAGAGTACAAATATGAAATTACTATGCAAACTTCAGAATCATCAAAGACCGCTATACCGGGTGTAGATCTTTGAAACCGCAACAGTTGAAGTGATTGAAAGAACCATGAAGCCTGTGATCGCTATTAACGCGATTCGATCAATCCCGTTTGGTACATGAACTTTGACGTTAGAGAGTTGCCCTAAAAGGTCTTCTATGGTAGCAGCCGATGCTGGCAGCTGATTGACAAACTCGGACACAAGTGGGATTATGACGAACAAGTTCGACAATATTAGGACCATCGCGATGACGGCACTGATTGCCGCAATCCCGGCGAGCAATTGGAGCTTGTCATCTTTCCTCATGCGCGTCTGATCGACCGGAGTAGTACATTACTTTTGTGTATATTTTCTCTATTCAGGAAAACTGTTACTTAATTGCTGTACTTTCCTATCATGGTATTCAGAAGTCTAGCTCAGGTCGCTTTTGGAATGCGGCTAGCATGTAACGGAAGAAGATCTATACGTAATTTTCAGAAATTTTTCTTGTGTTATCGAAAAGCTCGCTCTTATTTTCAGCAATATAATCGACGATTGTTTGCAAAACGGCCGGATACTGCGACCCTATATCCAAGGAAACTAGGAGATACATGTCATGATGTTCTGCCTCTGGATGAACTATTGTAATTGTGGCTCTGATTAAATTGTCATATACCGCTACGTCATATCTTTGCTCTCCGAGCTGCGGCTTGAAACCACCCCTTGTTTTTGCGCGAAAAACTGCCTGCAGCGCATATTGCTCAGTCTCGCTTCTGTTCATGAGGGGAACAAGACCTGGACGATAATACGAACTTTGTAGCTTGCCTGAATAGTCTGCCATACCAGCAAACCGTATTGCGGGGTTGAGCGATTGTATTTGTCTGCAGTAACCCATCAGGTAATCATCCGAAATTGTATCTGACCGAGTTATCGCCTGCATAGGTTGTTTGCCATATC
>DASYRH010000040.1:0-15716 GCA_036004585.1 Nitrososphaera sp.
TCGATTCTGATAAAGTGTTTGCAGAGGGCTGGAACGTAAATGATCTCATGAACGAGATGCAAATGCTTGGGCTTGAGCCGTCAGGTCTCGGTCGATTCATAGTTTCGCTCCACAAGCTCGCTGTCTCATCGGGCGTTGAACCTTCAGTCTTGGCATCTATAATCAAGGAACTCGGTCTCTTGTCAGAAGGCAAACACTTCCCAATAGATCAGGTGCGAAAGAAAATTCAACATCTTGCTGATGAGCAAAAAGACCTGACAAAAAAGGTGTCCGAATTGCAGGAGAAGAAAGGCGTCCTTGAAGCAGAATTAGGTCAAAAACAAAACGACCAGAAAGAAGGTAAGGAGTCGCTATCCGAATTTCTCCATCAGAGGACACAGCTGGAAGAAAATGGAATCACTTTGGAAGACTTGTCACGACTCTCTTCTATGGTGACCTCCGCGAAAAAGATGGGTTACGATTCTGCAGCCATAGTCAGCCTCCTTTCTGACTTCAAGTCGGCTCAGGAAAAAAAGATCAGTGCCGATGCTGAGCTTGAGCAGATACTCGATTCAAAGAGGAATGCTCAGCAGCGTGCGCTAGCACTCGAGCTAGAAATCGCAGAGAAGCAAAAAATCTTGACGTCTGCTGATACTCTGGCAAGGCTGGGATTTGGAGCCACGGACTTGGATGACCTCAGTGCTGCGATTAGAATGATCTCAAAAACAAGAAACATAGATGAAGTATCTGCAAAAGACCGCCTCGTTGCCGACCTGCAGAGTTATTATGCAAATGACCAGGAATTGAGAACCCGGCTCCGAATAGTGGAGTCGCTGCTGCGCGAAAAGGAAGATAAATTCAATCTGCTAGAATCAGATTTCCAAAACGAAAAGGCAGTGCTTGACAATGCCAGCAAATTGATATCGGAGGGCCTTGACGAAAAGTGGCTTGGGAAACTAAGAAGCATTATTGATTCGTATGGCACAGATATCGACTCCCTGGCCAAGGAATTGGAAACTCGCAATGCCTTAGCTTCAAGCATTGAGGGTTTGGTCAAGACAAAGAAAGCACTGGAAGAAGAAGAGAGGCTGCTGCGCCAAAAAGTAGTGGCTGCAGAGGATCAACGCATCAAGACTCTTTCCCTGATAAACGACCTGATTGTTCATACTCCCCGGCCGAGTGCACTTCAGCAAAAACAGCCAGACACCTTCAGACATTTTGCCGCCTATGCAGAAAATCCAGAGTTCTTGGTATCTGCACAGAAGGCGATCGAGCTCATCAGGACAAAGCTGCCGCCAAATAGCCCAGCTAGGCTTGTGTTAGAGCATGCGCTGCTAGCATTGAGGCTTGAATCGACGCGCAAGGAATGAGTCTAGATTGAAAATGGAATTAAAGAAAAAGAAAGGGGTTGGCCATTTTACTTTCGCTTTGTCGGAGCAAAGTCGAGGACCATACCGCGCTTTTCATCGTAGTCGAATACGTAATTCTCATCTGTAGAAATTGGCATGAGATCCAACGTCTCGTTTCTGCATGATGGGCACGCAGCAAATGCACCAGACCCGAAAACCGACGCACACCAAAAGCATGAGCCACAGACGGCAAATCGTACTCCTGAGATTCTTCCCAGTCGAAGCTGTCCAATCGTTGTGTTGTTAGTCATTGTAATACGTTCCTGCTATCGTAAAATCACGTAACGTGACTGAACCTATAGCGATACATCGATCTGCATTAGACTAATTTAAGTTTTCACCAGACTTGCCTCAGCAGGCGCAAGATTTTGGGCATGATAGATTATGGATTCCCGGGTCGGGCGAGAATTTCCATGTGGAGTCATTAGTCAACTTGCCAAAAGGCCTCTTCTGCGCCAAGATCCGCTACGGTCGTAATCATCTTAGTCGTCATGTTGTATCAGGATGGTATCTTGGAGAATATTTTGCGTCATGCCCTGTCTGGAGGTTTGCTATTATATCCAGCTCTCCACCGTCATGGCAAGCTCCCTCACATATCAGACAGAAATCTGTCTCGACGTTGTTTCTCCTCTACTTCACCGCTGTTGAATAGTTTGGGCATTGCATTGTGCAAATATTTCTCGCAGCATGGAATAATTCATAGCCACTGAGAATCGCATAGATGGTTTAAATAACCGCCGTTATTAGGTAAGCCTAACTATCCGGATGACAAGCATTAGCCCAAGATAGGTTGGTTGAGAAAATGAAGATCTTTCAAGCAAAGCCGTGGCATGCCATTGTGTTTGCTTTTTCACTACTTGTAATTTCGCCTATCGCATCATTTGCTCAGCAACTGAGCGAATCTGATTCGCTGATGATTCTCGTAAACCTAGATAGGATCACCGCTCAAATTTCCCTAGCTGAGTCAAGCCTAGATGCGGGCGACCTTGATTCTGTTTTTGCCCATGCGTTTATTCCTCACGCAGTAACTTTCCCATCCATTAAAGGCCTTATCTCTTCGATTGATTCGCAGCAGGCGACCGTCCTTGAGTCGCAGCTAAGCGACTTGCCAATAAAAATCAAAACAGGAGATGAGAATCCTGAGCGGCTCAGGAATGATATTGCCGCCGTCAAGCAAACAATTGACAGTATTTCCACCAAGGTCAGCCCTCAACTAAGATCAGACAAATCGATGACATCACAGGTAACTGTTTTTCTCCTGAGAGACTCTGTCCAGTCGTATCAACTGTTCCAGACTGAAAATCAAAAAGTCGATCATGAAAATTCCATTGGCCTGGCGCGACAGGCGGAAACAAGATATCAGGATATTGCAGACATGCTCGACGAAAGGCGCCAGCTTGAAATTGATTCTTTCTTTGAAGAGTTGTTTTCATCACTTCAAGCTCAGGCAGACGCAGGGTCTGTCGCCCGATTGGCCGGTGCGATCGAGCGTGACTTGGCAGAAGAACTGGCATTGGGGCAGGGTGCCAGTTCAAGTGAGCATCAAAAATACTTTAGCACTATCAGAGAACTTCTTGCCAAGGTCATATCCGAAGTCAAATCTGGCAACTATGAACAAGCGGACGAATATGCTATTTCCGCTTACCTTGACAACTACGAGTATCTTGAAACACCAATAGAGAAGCGCGACAAGCTGCTTATGCAGACAATAGAAACGGAGATGAGGTTAGAGCTTCGAGAAATGTTGAAGGATGAAGCTCCGCCCGCAGAAATCGAAAATCACGTAAATGGGATTCTTGAAAAGCTCGACACCGCAGAAACTCTTCTCGCCAGTGGTGTTCAATCAACTGATCCAACCACTACTCCCAGCACGCAGTCAGGATTTGCCGACATCGAAGGTCTCGCAGCTGGCTTTGGGACCTACACCGGAGACCGAAGAGAAATGGGACAAGCCGACGACCCGGCTAAAGCAGAGGTCAGAAACAATATTGACCAGATCAGAATAAAGCTTGACCAGACTCTTCAGCTGTACGGTGAAGGAAAGCCGGAGGAAGCCCTCACAGCCACAAGGTCAGCATACCTTGACAGCTACGAGAACGTAGAAGTTCCCCTTAGGCCCATTGACCCCGACTTTACGCTTGATATGGAAATCAAATTTGCCGAGCTCCGCAACCTAATCCAGTCAAATGCTTCTTATTCCGAAGTTGAGGGCAAGATAATAGAAATCCGCAGGGGCCTCGACGAATCCGAAAGGCTTGTTTCCGGAACTGGAGTATTGGCTCCGACGATAGCATTTTCGACATCGTTTTCCATAATATTCAGGGAGGGCCTAGAGTCTGCTCTAATTGTCGGCGCGATATTGACGTACCTGGAGGCATCGAGAAACGAGCGATTCAAAAAGCATGTCTACTATGGCATCATTCTTGCCGTTGCGGCGACCGCGATTACTTGGTACGTCGCCCACTACATTATCGAGATTTCAGGCGCGAGCAGGGAGCTCATTGAAGCGATCGCCGGCGTTTCTGCGGTAGCAGTTCTTTTCTGGGTGAGCTTTTGGATACTGAACAAGGTAGAGACAAAGAAGTGGATAGAGTTTGTAAAGGCCAAAGTCTGGAAGGCGACTGCAACTGGTAGCATCATGGTCTTTGTAATGCTGTCATTTTTCACTGTCTACCGCGAAGGGTTTGAAACCGTGTTATTCTATCAGGCCATGCTGTCGTTTGCAAAGTACATGGAGTGGTATGTTGCAGCGGGCCTTGTTGCCGGCCTTGCCGTAATAGTGGCTGTGGCATTTATCGTGAGAAAGCTTGGTAAAAAGCTCCCTCTTAGGGTGCTGTTTGGACTCACAATGGGTATCGGCGCCTACATGTCAATAGCTTTCATGGGTAACGCGGTTAGGGAATTCCAGGAAGTAGGCTATATCAACACCACCCACCTGATAGGCACTGTTCCAAGGCTTGATATCAATATGGCAGCAATGACAGGCATACACCCGACGCTAGAATCCATCGTTGCCCAGCTTGTTCTCCTTGCAGTGTACCTGGCAGGTTCGCTCTATGTGCTTGTACTTCAGCCGCGCAGGAACAAGGCGATAGAGTTGGCAAGGAAATCGCGAGCAGATATGGTCAAGCACGGAACCGTTGAAGCTGAGAAAAAAAGAGTAGATTTCGACTAGCTTGTTATCTTGTCCAGGTAACGTGCTTCAGGCATGTGGCGCGGAAAACATACCTACCATGTCTATGACGTTTTATACGATGAAACTGCAGTCCAACCAGTATGAGTAGACTCTTGGGATTGTCAGCTGTGCTGGCGATTGCGTTAATCTCCACGCTGGCGTTTGTCGCAAGGATTGCTTTATTCTAGATCAAAGCTAAAAGTTTCAGCAACATAATGAAAAAGGGGGGGCCCTTGCGGGCTAGTTTATTTCCACAAACGGACAGTTTACGACAGCGCCAGCAATTTCGGTTGCAAGCAACCCGGCCTGCGCGGCTCCGGAAATTTCCGCAGCGGTCGTCAGGAACCTTGCTTGGTCGGCGCTTGCCCACGTAGTGGCGGTTATCCGCCACATCGGGCTATAGTTAACATCGCCAACATTGCTTGATGCGATGCTTGCCTGAAATCCCATCGGGCCGGTGCCTTGTATGCCGTTTGTGAACACCCACAGGTCAGACGCAGCGCCGGTTAGAAGCGTCGAACCTGTCTTGTTGACGTGTAGTACTCCAAGCGCATCAGCTACCTCTTTTACTGAGGCGTCAGTCGCAATGTAGTAAATTGTCGAACCATCTGGGGCGAATCCTCTGTGAGCCACGAAGGTCACTTCCATCGACTCTAGGTCGATTTCAAGTACCTGTCCTCCACCGTACGCAGTGTCGTCAGTGAGCGTCGCATCAGTCCTTACTTGGAGCGAGCCGCCCTCCCACTGAACGAATGGGCAATTGACTATCATCTGCGTCGGAGTTATCTTGACTTCGCCCAAGGATTGAGCTGCAACTATTTCGTCCTCAGAGACAAGTGTACGCGGTGTGACTCCATCCTGCCACTCAACCAAGATGATCCTCCAAAGCGGGCTGTATTCGGGGTCGCCTGGCTGCGAATCGGCGACATTTGGCTGGAAGCCCAGCGGACCTTCGCCTTCTACCCCATTTGAAAACGCGTAGATATTTGCGAATGCCGATGGCGGAGTGCGTGCTAGTGCAGGCGCATATGCCACTCTAGAGCCCGTAATGTTGGTCAGGTGATCGGCAAGGTCTTTGTCTGAAGCTTCAGTCGAGATGTAGAATACTTCATTTCCATCGACAAATCCTTGGGTCAGCGGTATTGTTACTGGAACATTGGTCTTTGTAAGCTTGGCAGGCTCTTCCATCATCTGGCCCATTCCCATGCGCGCAGTACTCCCACTAAATGCAATGCCGTAGATGGGGTCACTTCCAAAATGACCGTCGACTCCATCTGGTCCGATATTGATGGCCATGACTGAATCATTCATTACCTTGATAACTATTGGGACGCCAGTAGCGCTGCCAGAAGGCACGGTTACTGTTGCCGTTCCCTTTATCGAGTGCGTATTTCCCTCGGTCGAGTAGTCTGATACTGCCAGCTGCGAAATCGCGTGCATGTGCAGTGACGACCCGTCTGGCTTCACCATCATGATTCTTGCTATAAATCCAAGCGTCGGCTGATCAGACCCTTCATTGTAGGAGATCCTGAGGACCCATATTCCAGATTGGATCCAATCCGGTTCCCTGTCGCCATTTAGCTGCACATTTGATATCTGGCCTTTGAACGCCATGTGTTTTGGTTTATCTACCATCATGGCCCCATTCTTGTCCATCATTTTCGATCCGTCGTCCATCATGCTGTCAGAGGTGGCTCTTGCATAGTTCTTGAAGGATGTTGTCAGAAACAATGCGGGCACCGCCATAAGTATGAGGGCGATGGCAATGGTAGTTCCTGAACGCATCAGGAGCTTATTTATGCTAGTCATTAGGGCATGGAATTGCTTTGGTTATAAAATGCATTTTTCCAGATAATGTCCAGATCTGTTCCATATTGCGCAATTAACTTCATCGTACTATATTCGAATGTCGCAAGTTCACATTCCGCAATGAGACGGTAAGACTGGGTATTCCCTGCATCGCACTCATGAAATGTCCTCGCTTTTGGCAGGTCAACCTCATCTGATACAGGCAAGGTGTTGCTAGACCGTTGATGTCGGTCGTTTCCTGTATTATCTTGAGATTTCGTTACTTCTTGTTGCTTCGAGGTTAGGTTTCGGCGGTTTCTTATATGTCCTTTTTTTGGCATGTTAAGAACGCTTATAAAAAAGGACATTTCCTATACGTAGGAAGAAAATACTTGGCAAACACCTCCTTTAGGGTGCAGGCGCACAAGTTCAGCCAGGACAACATACAAACAACCCTCGTTTGCAGCAAATGTGACGGCGTGTTTTCAAAGGATTTTCCACTGGATCTTGAAGGTCAGACCATAGAATTCAAGTGCCCCGTCTGCGGCGCGCCAGGTGAAGCCGATTTGCCCTACAAGAGTGCAGAGGAGCGCGAGGAGCTGGAAGAAGACTTTGAAGAGGCTGAAGAAGAGGAGGGCGGCGAAGAGTTTGAAGAAGAATACTAGCTACTTTTTGGGGCCAAACTTTCCCATCTGAGCCAAGAGTGCCGCAAGCTGAATTTCAGGGTGAGCCCCTGCCGCTAGTCGGTAATCGTATTCCGCCATCAGTTCAGCAAGCTCGTCCGGTTTTTCTATTTTCATGTCATACATTTCCTGGCTGGCATACTTCATGAAATCAGTTTCAGACATTCCATAGACCTGTGTCAACTCTAGAAGTTTGGTCCTTGCGTCATTAAACTTGCCAGTAATAGCAAGACGAAGTACTTCTCCTACGCGGGATCTTCCAGAAAGCCCGACGGCTGCATTGACATTGCTTGACGACACCGAGCCCATCCCGGCTGCCGCCTGCAAAATGTTTATCGAATGTCGAAGGTCGCCTCCGGTTGCCTCGAAAATCTGCGAAATTGACTTTTCGTCAAACTTTACTTTCTCCTTTTCGCAGATCATCTTCAAGTACCCTACGACATCTTCCTTTGGAAGCCGGGTAAACCGAAACACCACACACCTGCTCTGTATCGGCTCTATTATTTGCGAAAGATAGTTGCAAATGATAATGAACCGTGTCGTGCTCGCGCTATCCTCAATAATCCTGCGAAGCGCTGTCTGTGCTTCCGAAGTCATTTCATCTGCTTCGTCAAGTATGATAAACTTTGGCTTGCCGAAATCCTTGTCAGTTGCAAGCTTGATCGAGGCTGCGAACTCCTTGACCCTTTCGCGGACCATTTTGATGCCTCTCTCGTCACTTGCATTGAGAGAGAGCGTGTTTTTCTTCCATTCCTCGCCCAAAAGCTCTCTTGCGATGCACAAAGCTGTCGTTGTCTTGCCCACGCCAGCAGGACCCGAGAAAAGCATGTGAGGAAGGTCAGGGCTCTTTATCAGGTTGCTGATACCTTTGAGTATATCTTTCTGGTCAACGACCTCATCGAGAGTTCTTGGCCTGTATTTTTCAGACCACATGAGACTAGAAAGGTCGGTTTTCTTGCTGGAAGACAACGCTTCAGTTCTGCTTTTCGGCACGAGTTATTAAATCATTAATGTTGCTCTGAGGCGGAGCTTTTAGGGCAGGAGCTAGCTTGGAGCTTAACAAAAGCTGCCCTGACAAAAGATATAACAGATGAATCCTTTTTACAGTTTACCCACAATGAGCGAAACAATCCGTTCGGAGCCTAGGATCGAAACCGTTCAGAATGTATACACTATTGGATTCATGGCAGAAGAGGTTCGAGTTTCGTTCAAACGCGATGTCCACATGAATGTCGGCAATGTAGTTGTAGACGCGAAGGAAGGCGACATGTCTTCATTGCCGCGATGGGTCGCCAAAATACTTGTAGAGCACGGCGCGCTGGAGATCCAGACAGCCGACCTTTCAAGCTATATCTCAAAAGCGATGAACAGGGAGAGGATAGCAAAGCCACACGACCTTTCTGGAATCGACATCGATTTTTACGTTCGAGTGAACGATTACCTTGGGGGGATCAGGGAAAGGGAGCGGGAAAACTTGATCGTGTCATTAAACACCTTTGTCACATCCAGGCTAGAAAAAATTGTCAAGCTGGCCGCGGCATCCCCGCTGTCGCCTGAACTTGAGGCGCGTCTTTCGGCAGAGGAAAGAGAACTATACCTTTTGATAAACAGCGCTTCAGGCAAGTTCAAGAAGGGAGTGCTGAAAAAGTTTGGCTGAGCAGCAGACTGCGGCTGCACTCGCAGACCAGCTGATGGGTTTTCTTAAGGCATTCAAGGACAGGGATGGCAATTACAAGTACTTTGACAGGATTAACAACATGATGGCGACAAACGCGCTCTCGCTTGTTGTGGATTACATTGACCTGGACTCGTATGACCCATTGCTGGCGAAGGAGATAACTCACAAGCCTGACGAGTATCTCGATTCGTTCAACCAGGCAGTGCTTTCAGTCCTGCAAGAGATCCATCCCGATTACGAGGAGGAAATCCGCGAGAAGATCCGGGTAAGGATTGGAAATTATACTGTACAGAAAGGCCTGCGCGAAATTAACGCGGAGCTTATCGACAAGTTGGTTGGGGTATCCGGAATGGTGGTCAGGTCTTCAGAAGTAAAGCCACTGGCGAAAAAGATAGGCTACAGGTGTCCCAATTGCGGTACCGTTACAGGTGCGGAACTTAAAGGCCTTGTGCTGAAAAGGCCTTCAAAGTGTCCTGCCTGCTCGGAAAAAGAACTAGAAATGGATCCCGAGTCCAGCGTTTTCATTGATTTTCAACTGGTCAGGCTGCAAGAGTTGCCCGAGGATCTCCCGGCAGGCCAGCTTCCTCATTACGTTGAAGTCACTGTGATGGGCGACCTGGTGGACCAGTGCCGCCCGGGAGACAGGATCATGTTAACTGGCATCATTAGAATCGAGCAGGAACAGCTGGCGCCTCAAGCAAGAACTAGTCTCTTCAGGTTAAGGATGGAAGGCAACAATATCGAGTACTTGGGCGGCCGCGCGGGAAACAAGGACACGAGGTCGACCGACAGGATAATGATCAGCGCCGAGGACGAAAGGCAGATCCGGACGATTGCGGCCAAGCCAGATGCTTATGAAAAGCTTGTGGCTTCTTTTGCACCGCACATATACGGTCACTCTGAAATAAAGGAGGCCATCTTACTGTTAATTGTCGGCTCTGTGACGAAAAAGTTGCAGGACGGATCGACCAGGCGGGGCGACATCAACGTGCTTTTGGTAGGCGACCCCGGTGTTGCAAAAAGTGAACTGTTAAAGTTTGCGGCCAAAATTGCACCGCGGGGGCTGTATACATCGGGCAGAGGATCTACTGCTGCAGGTCTTACGGCTGCGGTAATTCGTGATAAATCCGGAATTATGATGTTAGAGGCAGGTGCTGTGGTTTTGGGGGATCTCGGTCTAGTCGCGATTGACGAGTTTGACAAGTTGAAGCCGGAGGATCGGTCAGCGCTTCACGAGGTCATGGAACAGCAGACTTGCTCGGTTGCAAAGGGAGGTATTGTCGCTACACTGAATGCTCGTACTTCAATTCTTTCCGCGGCAAACCCGATGTACGGCAAGTACGATCCCTACAAAAACATAACTGAAAACGTCAACCTGCCCGTGCCACTCTTGACAAGGTTTGACCTGATATTCATTGTCCGCGACATGCCTGAAAAGGAAAAAGACAACCTGATTGCAAGCCACATCTTAGAAATCCATAAGGACATAGAGCACGCTGCAAAGCCAGCGATCGAGCTTGACCTATTCAGCAAATACCTTGCGTATGTAAAGCAAATAGAGCCCACGCTGACAGACGAGGCCATCAACCTCATTCGCAACTACTACATGGACATGCGAAAGGTCGAATCGGAAGGCATGATTACAGTGACCCCCAGGCAGCTTGAGGGATTGGTCAGACTTGCCACAGCTCGAGCAAGGCTATTGTTGAAGGACAAGGTTGAAGCGGAGGACGCATCAAGGGCAATATTTCTAGTCGAGCAGATGCTGCGGACCGCCGGCGTGGATGTGAATACTGGCAGGATGGATGTGGGAGTGCTTTACGGCAAGCCGCAGAGCGAAACGTCAAAGGCAAAGACTTTCATGGACGTGTTCAAGGGGCTATCAGGAAACGACAACAACGAGGTTGAAGAGAGATCCCTCATGGACGAGCTGGTAAAGTCTGGCAAATTCAGTGACGAAACTGACGCAAGAAAATATTTTGAAAAGGCAAAACGCGAAGGGCAGGTCTACGAAAGAAGACCGGGATTCTGGGCAAAGGCCTAGCGACAAGAGGATCACAACTCTAAAAATACCGCGATTCTGCACATAGTGCGACTCATCATGGCCGGCGCCGCTATTAACGATGTTTCAATAAAGACCCTTTTGGATAATCTTGGCTACAGTTCGCTATACCCGCCCCAGGAAATCGCTGTTTCCTCGGGAATCCTTGAGGGCCGAAACATGTTGGTCACTACTCCGACAGCTAGCGGTAAGACTCTGATTGCGATGATGGCAATCGTCAAGACCCTGGAGAGGGGTCAAAAGGCCGCATACATGACTCCGCTCCGCGCCCTTGCAAGCGAAAAGCACGAAGACTTGAAAGTCCTGGAAGAAATGACATTCGCCGGAAAAAAACCGCGTGTGCTAGTTGCTACCAGCGATTATGACTCTTCCGGCAGAGAGCTTGCATCTGCAGACGTGATCGTGCTGACCAACGAAAAAATGGACACGCTGTTCCGTCACGGCGCAGAATGGCTAGGAGATATCGGCCTTTTCGTTTCAGACGAGATTCATCTAATCGGTGACAGAGAGAGGGGCCCAACCCTTGAAATGATGCTGACAAAGGTTCGAAGGCAGTATCCGGCTGCCCAGATTGTAGCGCTTTCGGCGACTGTTGCCAATTCCGACGAGCTAGCAGGATGGCTCGGATGCGAACTGGTGGAAAGTGATTGGCGCCCGACAAAGCTAATAGAGGGAGTCTATGAACACGGCGGGATAAAGCTCAATGATGGTAAGCGCATTCAGTTTCAGGGATCGGGAATCCAGGGAATGGCTGCAGTCGACCTTGCGGTGGATTCGCTAGGAGACGGTGGTCAGGCCATAATTTTTGCAGAAACGCGCAAGCGTGCCTCTTCGCTTGCCGCCAAGGCTGCCGAGGCTGTATACAGACGCCTCGATAGCTCGACAAGAGAGCAGGCCGTAAACGCGTCTGCCTCAATCCTGGACAGAGGCGATGACAGCGAGACCACACGTACCCTTTCCCAGCTGGTTTCAAAGGGAGTCGCGTTTCATCATGCAGGTCTAGGCCCGTCCAGCAGAAAAATAGTGGAAGACGAATTCAAGAAAGGTGTCATCAAAGTGCTAGCCGCAACCCCAACGCTTGCCGCGGGCGTAAACCTCCCTGCGAGGAGGGTAGTTATTGCCAGCATCCTCCGTTACGACTCGGACTATGGTGGGAGCGTGCCAATAAGTGTGCTTGACTACAAGCAGCTCTGCGGGAGAGCGGGCAGGCCGAAATATGATACATCCGGTGAAGCGATAATTACTGCCGGCGATTCTGGCGCTAGCGGAGAGGATCTCTACGACCACTATGTCCTTGGGACTCCTGAACCGATAAGGTCACAGCTGTCAAGCGACAGGGCGATTAGGTTCCACCTTCTTGCCACCATTGCATCAGTCCCCGGCTTGAAAAAGCAGGAGATCCAGGATCTTTTTGAATCCACGCTACTTGCGCAGCAGATCAGGGGCTCTACAATTTCATTCAAGCTGGAATCTGCCATGGAATACCTCAAGCAGGAAGAGCTCGTCAAATCAAAGAACGACAGGTACATCGCAACGGAATTCGGACGAAGGACTTCGCTGCTCTATATCGATCCAGTGACTGCTGTCGAGTTTAGAGATTCTTTGGCCAGGGCCGAAAGAAAATCAGGAATGCATACGCTCGGATTTCTATACCTGATAACAAACAGCCCCGATTTTTACCCCAAGCTGTCGCTTCGCAAGAAGGACTATGAGGAAGTCAGCTTGCTAATCCAAGAAGGAAGGAGCGAACTACTGCACGAGGTAAGCGAATATGACTGCTCGCGCAGCATGTGGGCCTTGAGCGAGTGGCTTCGAGAAACCAGCGACAGGGTTCTTGGAGACAGGCTTGGAGTCGAGCCGGGCGACATGCACAGGATCGTGGAAGTGTCTGATTGGCTGGCATACTCGCTATACGAAGTCGCCAAAATCCTGAGGCGCGAGGATTTTTTACCAGAACTTTATAACTTCCGTATCAGGATTAGATATGGCGTGAAGGAAGAACTCTTGCCTCTCGTGTCCCTTGAAGGAATCGGAAGGGTGCGGGCGAGGGCACTGTACTCGGCTGGGCTCATAGATGCATCCAAAGTCGCCAAGGCGCCCATGGCAATGCTTGCTGCAATTTCAAAGATTGGTCCTTCTGTTGCTAAAAAGCTAAAGGAACAGCTGGAGAAAAGAAGGCCGGAGTAACATTAGCAAATGCTGGACAACACATCTTTTGTAATCTATGGCGTGATTGTATCGGCTATATCCTTCCTGCTCATCTATTTTCTGACCCCACTTGCAATAAGATCACTTGTGGCAAAGCAAAGAGTGGTGCCGGATGCGCACAAGCCCGACAAGCCCAGCGTCCCAAGACCGGCAGGGCCAGTCATGATAGTTGGAATAGCTGCGGCAGAGATCGTTCTATATTTTCTGACGATGAATAACGCAGTGCTTGCAATCCTGCTTGCAACAGTCATTGCTTTTTTGGTGGGATACGTTGACGACAAGCGCGTCCTGCCGGGATGGTTCAAGCCAGTTGCTCTGCTGGGTGCGGCTATTCCACTCGTGATACTGGGGGCTCATGCCACCAACCTCAACCTTGTCTTTGGGAGCGCGTTCATCCCTCTCCTTTATGTCCCACTAATTTTCGTAATCATACCAATCACCGGGAACACCATTAATTCAATTGACGTTCTGAATGGCGTTGCAAGCAGGTTCGTCATTATCGCATCGATTCCGCTGATGGCAAGCATCGCAATCTTTGGGAGCGTCGAAGTATTTCTCGCTGCTTTGCCACTTTTCTTTGGCACTCTTGCCCTTTACAAATACCACAAGTTTCCCAGCAGGATTTTCCCCGGCGACTCGGGCACCTTATTGCTCGGCGCGATGTACGGCGCCCTTGCCATAGCCGGGAGTTCTGAAATTATCGGTGTAATCGCGCTTTTGCCTGCCGTAATGAACTCGTTTCTATTTCTGGCAAGCGTGAAGCGGATTGTTGAGCATAGGCAGGTAAAGACACGACCCGTGGTCTTGCTGGAAGACTATAGGCTTGCAGCGTCAAGTGACAAGCTTGCCCCTGCAACACTTGTCCGTCTAATTCTGGCAGACGGACCGCTCGGGGAAAAGGAGATAGGCCATAAGATCTTTAGGCTAGCAGTATTCACCGCGTTACTTGCCTTCGCTTCGATTGCGATTCAGTATGCTTTTCTGAGGCTATGAGCTTATGGGTCTAGCAAGTCTTGCACTATTTGTATCCGGGATGTGGTTAATGGTGTTGGGAGTAGCCGCGTTCTTGGTCATTTTCGTCGCACCCATCGACGTGACAGTTTTCGGAGGGCAGGGCAGTGCGGCTAACATATCGCTGGTTCAGGCAGCAATTGCCATCGTAGCTGTGATAGCCCTAGTTTTTGGTCTCAGCAGGATGAAACGGATCTATTTGCAGAAAAAGCTCAAGCAGTGATATATGCAGTGTAGAGCGAGCCTACATAACCGTTAATATTTTCAAGAGCAATTCTTTGTTGGATCAGGTTATCTTTGCCATGCCTACAACATCTGTTTTGCCACTCGCATTGTCGATTATTTTTGGCCCTTTTGTGGGGATGAATACTAGCGAGCCTGTCGAGCTAGAGCTACTTACCGATACGATGGGGGATATACAGATCGATAGCATTGACAACGAAATACCATTTGTAAATGCAACAGAGCTTGATGGCATATCTGGACTAATTTTGATCAATGAAGTCGAGCTCAACCCGCAAGGAAGCGATTTCACAATGGAATGGGTGGAGCTTTACAATCCAAGCGAAGTCGAAGCCTACGTCGACGGCCTCTTCATCAACACATCAATGTCAGAGACGATAAAAATGCCGGATAACCAGACGATAGACGCGGGCGAGACGCTTGTAGTTCCCATAGGAAATTCCAGCTTGCCAAATGTGGCTGAAATATTGACGCTTCTCAATTCTTCCAGCAATGGGGTTGTAGATTCTACGCCGTTCCTTGTTGATACAATGGACAGCAGCTATACCTGGCAGAGGGTTCCTGATGGAAATGAAAACTGGCAATTTCTGGAGGAGTCGAAGGGCTACCTGAACGACCCTTCCGCACAAGATACGAACATTTCTGCAAGCGACAAAACAGAGTCAACGAATAGCTGCCTTGGTTCTGCAGGTTGTGTGGAGGGTGTCGCGATAAGAATAGTTGATGGGGATACGATTTATGTCAGTGCAGACGGCGCGGTATACAAGGTGGAATTGGCGTTGGTGAAAACTCCCGATAGTGACAATGATCGCTTCTTAAACACAACAATGTTTACTCGTACCCTCTGCCTCGGAAGTCCAGTGCTCGTTGATCAGGATGATGGTCAGCTTGCAGATGACGGAGATGTAATTGCGTCCGTCTACTGCTCGTCTATTGGATTGAGTGAAGCGCTACTAGATAACAATCTCGCATCGCTTGATACCGATCAGTGTAGTTTAAGCGAGTTTGCGCTCAGCAAATGGGCGCAAGAACACGGATGCTAGGTATTTTCTTCCATTGCGGCAGTTGAAGGATTGATCTTTACTGTATAGACGTGCCTTTCCTGCATTTCATCTTATTGGGTCGGGTAGGACAAAGCTGTCAAGAATTAGGCAATTATCGTTCTAAAGAATATGTGAACAGATTTCTACAGATAGAGAAATTCGCTTCCTTTCACATGTACTGGAGCGACAGGTGCGATTAAGGACTTAATATTCGCACAGCATTGAAGGAACTTGACGCCCTTGTACGTGGTACGATAAACTCGGTTGTTTTCAGGATCACGCGATGCGTCGAGCAGGCTGTGGTGCAGAAGGGTATTGAAATAAAAATTCATCTGTTCAGAACTGAGATTGGCTTTGGCCATTATGTGCGTCTTTTTGACGCCACCGGTCGCAGACACAAGAATATCGTGTATGATGTCAAGTTTGCTTCGGTTCTT
>DASYRH010000041.1:0-3641 GCA_036004585.1 Nitrososphaera sp.
CTCCAGCTGGGAGATTTCAACCTGATCTTTGCTCAGGAATATTTCTTTTATTAGCCGCTGCGACGGTTTCTTGTAGTCTAGGTACAGCCCCTCAACGTCGGTCAGAATTACAAACTTTTTAGCCCCTATCTGCCTCGCTAGAAACTCTCCAGCCAGATCTTTGTCGATAACGGCATCTACGCCGAACTTGGCGCTATCTTGCTTCTCCACTACGGGGATCCCTCCACCTCCACACGCCACGACCACAAACCCGCTATCTATTAGCGATCGAATTGCATGCCTATCGACTATTGAAACGGGCTTTGGAGAGGGCACCACTCTTCTGTACTTCGCATTGCTCTGGTATTTCCAGGTAATTGTCGAGTCGCCGCTAATAAATGGGTCGAGCTGATCGCCTCCTACATATCCTATGATGTTTGTCTTTGTCATCATTGCGGCCAGCGCTCCTAGAAGGAAGGTGCCTTCTTGTTGCATAGGGAATATTGATGCAACATTTCCCGAGCTTACAAGACCAGTAAAGACCACGAACTTTGTCTTTGGATAGTCCTTGCCTACCTTGACGGCCGGGTCTCCCCACTGAAATCCGTGGGCAATGATGAGATCATAGCCCTCGTTCGAACGGCTTCTCAACGCAGGCTCTATGTCTGAAATGGCAATATTATCAGTACATGATACTTCATGTCCATACTTTGTCTCCAGTTTCTTGGCTGCATTGAACGCGGTTGCTCCCCAGCCGCCGTCGCTAAAGAGAGCGTCTGTCACGAGAGCGACCTTTAGTTTGCTCTGGCCACCCATGGATTCAGAAGATACCTTTGGCGGATCCATCATAACGGTGTATTTTTCAGGAACCAGTATCTTTTTGTCAATTACATCCTGAGTGAGCTGCTTCAGCCTTGCTTTGACATCGTCAGGCACTTTACTGTCCAATTCGTTAAAGGGCGCGAGGTAGACGATGCCTTCGCCGGATGTGCCTTTGCCAGCTTCAATGCCGGGTTTGAATATCTTGCCTTCGAACCGTCCCTCAGCGACCATCCTCAATGCATGATCAAAGGCCTTGTCTATGTCAAGCACGAACGAAGTAAGAACCGCCTTTGGGGCGAGCTGATGCTGGTCTCCTACCGCGCCAAAAGCAAACACACCCTTTTCATTGGCAGCTTCTATGACTCCCTTGCCGGAAGTATCCGCGACGTGCAAAATGAGATCGGCGCCAGAGTTTATTTGAAGCAGAGCAGCTTCTTTGCCCTTTTCGGGGCTGTCCCAGTCACCCAGATAGCTCCCCATTACCTTCACATTTGGATTTACATACTTTGCACCCAAACGATAACCTTCAAGAATGTTCACAAGGTTAGCGTATTGGCTCCTTTCGAAATATGGTCCGATAGGCTTCGTGGGGTTTTTGAAAGAAGGATCGTTTTCATCAACTACAACTCTAGAGACCACGGCTACGACTGCCTTGTCTAGGCGTCTTTTGTCAAGCTCATTTTGTAAGGCCTGGACAATCATGTAACCAATAAAGCCTTGTGTCTCAGCGTTACATGCATGGAGCGGAAAGGAGGGTACAGTCTTTTTGGCCGCATCATGCCTGATAAGAGTCGAGCCAACCTGGGGACCATTGCCATGCGTCAGGACTACACGATAATTGTTTTCTATTAGATTGGCAATACCCTTTGCAGCGAGCTCCACATTACGAAACTGTTCTTCGAATGTGCCTTTGTCGTCTCTTTTTAGAAGAGCATTTCCTCCTAAGGCTATGACCACAGTGTCCCTTGAGCTCAAGACATGGAAGGTGCTTGAAAAAATATATAAGCATAAGTATGCTTTGCTTGCAGAAAAATCAGATATGCTAAAATCTGGAAATTTTGATACAAGGGCATCCGATTATGGGGCTGAAGCTTGCACCAAGCTTTCCAACACTCCGGCCTTGAATATTCTGTCGGCTATCGTGAACATTGCCATTGTCATTCCAGTAGCAAAGTCGATTCCAGAGGTATGTCCTCTTTTGCTGATAAGCTCTATGCAGCGAACATAGCCATCAATGTCCTTATCAGCAATGCTGTTTATCATTTCCTGAGCCTGCTCATCAAGCAGGTTTCTCGCACTATACTCGATCAATTTGAAACTGGTCCAGGTCGTTAGTAGGGAGAACCTCCTGTCCGGCATCATACCGCCGTGCTTCAGCGAATCACTTAGCCAATTGTACAAAGCCATATAACCTGCGATAAAATCGTCACCTGCAGGCGTAAAGCCCGGCCCTTTCCCGCACATCTCCAGCAGCTCTATGGATATTTTGTCCTTGAATTCGTCTATGTCTGCAATTGCCATATCTTGCAATAGCTGCTTCGTAAATGTGGCAAACAATCCTCTAGTCGTGATGTCCGGGTTTAGCAGGCAGCCGAACCTGTTGCTCTTTGCCTGGAATACCAATGTTGAGAATATCCTGCCACTGTTATTTACAAACGCCTGGATTGCGTCCGGGCTTGGCAGGCTAAAGTGATTACGAAAATTATCGTACTCAAAGATCGTGATAACTGCTTCTCCTATCAATAACGAACTTGTGTTCGGCTTGCCAACCTTTTCAATCTGAATGCTTGCCATTGCATCCTGGCCGACTATCTGCTTGAACCCCGAAGAGTCAATGTTTGAAATTACATTCAGATTCACTGGAGAGCGTAGTTTGCCTAGAGTTACAACCAAAAGCTCGTCCGCATTAGTCCGAACGTTAATTGTAGTGTCAAAAGCATTCAAGACCCTTCCTATCGTGCCGGTTTCCTCATGCAACAGCCTGTTATGCAACTCCCCAACGCTTGTGCAGGTAAATATGTGTTGGCTCTGCATCTTCTAGCGCCCCTGCCATGCTAGGGGAGGCTTTGGCTTACAATAACTTATCGAGGATGTCATCCGATTCCTTGTCGAGCTTTGGTGCAGGCCGCCAGTTGACATCAACTGCCTTTACATTTTGCATTTGCAGCGCGTTATAGAAAATATCTAGTCCAATGTTTATGACTTTCAAATCTACGTCGAAAAGCTTTCTAGCTTCACTCATATCGAGATTCCCCACCAACCATCAAGTATCGTGAATAGATCTTATCTAGGTTCACCTTCCCTCTGAGGGCAACCATGGCGGCCCCTACAGCAGCAACGGCGTTCGTCGGCAAGACTACTGAACCGACTGACTGCAACTTGCTTATGCTGCTCTCATATCCTTGAGGATCGCCCGCTGCTCCGCATACATGAGATATTACTGAAAGAAATCTCCCCTCTCTTGCTGCAATCTCTTTTGCTTCCTTAATTTCGCGTATAGCGGCGCCAACTGGGTCAGGATGCGATCCGTAGCCTAGGACAAAATCCATCAGCAGCACCCCAACTTCGGGGTCTTTTGCCTCCTCCAGTATTCTGAGCTTTCTTATTGTCGGATCAATCATTGGGTGGGGCCTGCCCTCTGTAAACTCTTCTTCGCCAAGGTCAACTATCGAGTTGGCTTCACTTGTAAGGGAGCTGGCCATTTCCTTAATGTCCAGTATAGGGGTATTTGAAAAGATTGGTCCGGGTAATATCCCACCCAAAATGACTTGAGCTTCATAAGTAAAAGTCCCGCCCGTGTAAAGTGCCCTGACATATTTCTGGATGTCACGCAGTTTAAC